>JBGSLI010000511.1:0-2021 GCA_041740775.1 Alteraurantiacibacter sp.
CAGCCTCAAATGCGATTGCGGCCCGCAGCTGGATGCCGCGCTGGCGGCGATGGCGGGCGAGGCGGCGGCAGGCGGCTGGGGGATATTGCTGTATCTGCGGCAGGAAGGGCGCGGCATCGGCCTGGTCAACAAGTTGCGCGCCTACCGGTTGCAGGATGAAGGGGTGGATACGCTGGAAGCCAACCGCCGCCTCGGCCTGCCCGAAGAAGCGCGCGATTTTCCGCTGGCGGCAAGGATGCTCGATCTGCTGGCGGTTGGCAGCGTGCGGCTGATGACCAATAATCTCGAAAAGGTGGTTGCGCTGGAAAATGCCGGGGTGAAGGTGATCGAGCGCGTGCCGCACCAATTGCCCGCCAATCCGCACAACACCCGCTATCTTGCCACCAAGCGTGACCGGGCGGGCCATCTGCTGGAGTGAACTGGGCGATACGCACGGTGACCGTCGCAACCTGCGCGCGGACCGCCGATCCTTACCGCGTTTCGTAACGGGCGATACCGCGGCCCAGCGCGTTTTCGCCCACACCGTCCACCTCGCCCGACCAATCGGCCACGAACACCGTGTTGCGGCTGACTCCGGGTGCGAGGCGGGCATCATTGCCGAATACGCTGAGCGCGCGCGAATCATGGCTGCGGCCTTCGGCGGCCACCGCGATGAAGGCGGAATAGTTTTCCTTGTCCTGCCCCTGCACGAACCAGTTGTTGCTGATCTGCCCCGATGCCCCACCGGGCAGATCGATCATGTAATTGGTGGCGCGGCCCGCAGCATCATCGAAGCTGGAGGAGGCGACATCCACCCGCGTGGCGCGCGATTTGACGTAATGCCCGCCGCGCCCCTGTTCGAACCGGCTGGCGGTGATGCGGACATGCGCAAGATCGCCGGTATAGACCGAATGCGCGCAGCCGCCCGCGCCTTCGCATGTGCCCAGCCGGGTGAAAGTGGAACGGTCTATCACCAGCTGTGCAGAGGTGTCGCTGGCGGTCAGAATGCCCTGCTGGCTGTCACGAAACCAGCTTTGGGCCACGGTCAGATCGCCCTGTTCCAGCCTGATGCCCGCGCCGTTGAAATCGGGCACGCGGATGTTCTCGAAGATCAGCCCGGAAACTTCGGCGCTGCGCCCGCGCAGCACCAGCGCCGCCTTGCCCTCGCAGGTTACTCCGTCGAACACCGCCGTGCCCGGCCGGGTGGCGAGATAGGCAATCGCGCCTGCATCCTGCACCGCGCATTGTTCGTGCCGCCCCGGCGCGATGGCGATAGTGCCGGTGCCGTTGCCGATGGCGTCCACCGCATCCTGCAACCGGCCATATCCGCGCCCGCTTTCCACCACGGTAAAAGCGGGCGCGCGATTCTGCGCCAGTAGTGCGGCGGCGGGAATCACGGCGGTCGCCAGCGCGGCGATGGCGAACAGCGCCTTGTTTGCAAGGCGGGGAGTTGGCGAGCGGAGAGTCCGGTTCATCACCCGCGCAGGCATAGCGGCAAACGGTTAACCCCCGGTCAAACGCTCACCCCTCGCGCGGCGGCCTGCCCCGGCGCGGGCCCTGGCTCAGCGGCACCGCGATCCCACGGCGTTTCAGCGCTTCGCGCAGCAGCACTTCGAGTTCAGCATTCACTGATCGCAATTCCTGCGCCGCGAGCCGCTCCACCGCATCGTGAAGCGCCGGATCGAGGCGCAGGGCAAAGGCTTTCTTCGATGGCTGATTTTCAGAGACCTGGGGCATGGCACATTACTGGTAGAGCGAGCCTGCATTGACCACCGGATTGACATCGCGTTCACCGCAGAGAACCACCATCAGATTGGACACCATCGCCGCGCGGCGTTCATCATCCAGATGCACGACATTTTCGGCAGAAAGCTTTTCCAGCGCCATCTGCACCATGCTCACCGCGCCCATCACCAGCTTGGCGCGCGCGGCGATCACCGCTTCGGCCTGCTGGCGGCGCAGCATGGCCCCGGCGATTTCGGCGGCATAGGCAAGGTGGGTGAGGCCCGCTTCATCGACCACGATCCCGGCCACCTGCAAAC
>JBGSLI010000512.1:0-4150 GCA_041740775.1 Alteraurantiacibacter sp.
CGAGGGCGAGGCGTTCGGCCCGCATTACCAGCGCGTCACCGCCAATTACTGCGCCATCACCTGGCCCGCGATGGCGGGGCTGGCGGCCTGCGCAGTACCGATCATCACCATGCTCTATGGCGAGAAATGGACCGGCGCGGCGGTGCCTCTGGAATGGATCGCGGCATCGCAGATCATGTTCATCGCGCTGCCGCTGCACACCGATCTGCCGATCCTGCTGCATCGCAAGCGCGCGCTGCTGTGGCGCTGTTTCTGGGAAACGGCGGCATCGGTGGCGCTGCTGCTGATCGGCGCGTGGTTTTCGCTGGAAGCGGCGGCGGCCAGCCGGGTGGCGCATGCGCTGGTGTGGTTCGCCATTTTCGCGCCCTTCCTTTACCGCACGATCGGCTTTTCGTGGACCGCGATGATCCGCATCTGGCTGCTGTCTGCACTGGCGACCGGGCTGGCGGTACTACCCGTGTGGCTGTCTTATCGCTGGTGGGCCCCGGCTTCGCAGGCCGGGCTTGGCCAATTGGCGGTGGCGGTGCTGGCGGGCATGGCGTTGTGGATCGTGTGCCTGCGCCAGACGCGCCACCGCGCCTATGCCGAAATCCACGGCTATGCCTGCACCGCATTTGATCGGCTTGGGTGGAACCGGCTGATGCCCGCGCCGCTCTAGGCTCCTCCGAGGCGTTTGGGCCTCGCGCCAAGGCGTGATAGACTGCGCCTGCTCGCAGCAGAGGGGACGCGCCCGCGGGCAGGAGAGATAAAGGATGAACTGGCTGGCCCTTGCAAGCGCGCTGGCGCTGACCGGCACCGCTGCTGGAGTGGCGCCGCAGGGAGAGGCTGGCGCGCCCGCAACCGATCCCGCACCGCAGGCCAGCCCAATTTCTGGCCCAGTTTCCGGACAGATTGCCAGTCAGGTCGCCAGTCAGGTAGTCAATCCGATCGCCCGCCCCGTGGGCGAAATACCGGTGTTCGAAACCATCGACATGCGCGCCGAACGCTATCGCCGGCTGACGGTGCCCGTCACCATCATGGGCGAAGGCCCGTTCCGCTTCATGGTCGATACCGGATCGCAGGCCACCGTCCTTTCGAGCGCGCTGGCCGAAAGGTTGCAATTGTTCGACCGCCAGAACGCCACGCTGGTGGGCATGGCCAGCAGCCGCCCGGTGCAGACCACCCTGGTGCCCGATTTCTCGCTCGGCTCGCGCAATTTCGTCATCCGCACCGCGCCGATTGTGGAAGGCGCGCATATCGGCGGGGCGGACGGGATACTGGGGCTGGACAGCCTGCAGGACCAGCGCGTGCTGATAGATTTCGAAGCGGGCGTATTGAGCGTGGCGGACAGTTTCGACGACGGCGGCTCAGGCGGTTACGATATCGTCGTGCGCGCGCGTGAGCGGCTGGGGCAGCTGATCATCCACAGCGCCGAGATCGACGGGGCGCGCACTTCGGTCATCATCGATACCGGTGCCACCGCATCGGTAGGCAATCCGGCACTGCAGAACCGCATCCGCCGCCGCGCGCTGGCAGAAAGCGCGGTGATGACCGATGTCAACGGGGTGCAGATCACCGGAGAGACGCGGATCGTGCGGCGGATGGATATGGGCCGGATGCGGCTTGCGAACATTCCTGTATCCTTCGCCGATTCTCCCACCTTTCACGCGCTCGACCTGGCCGACCGGCCAGCTTTGATAATGGGCATGAGCGAATTGCGCCTGTTCCGCCGCGTCGCGATCGATTTCCGCACCCGCCGGGTATTGTTCGACGTGCCCGAAGGCAATCCTCTCGACAATGGGTGGAACTTCAACGAGCGCGCTTCACGCCTCTGATCGGGGCAGCTGGCAGCTTCGGGCTTGTGCGCGGCGGCACACTGCCCCACTTGGGGCGCACAGTGAGAGATTTCGGCAACAATACGGGCACCATGCCCGCCGGTGGCAACAGCGCCGACTGGCAGACCATGCGCCGGTTCCTGCCCTATCTGTGGCCGCAGGGCCGCCCCGATCTGAAGCGCCGCATCCTAGGTGCGGGCGTTTTCGTGCTGCTGGCCAAGGTGGTCGTGCTTGCCCTGCCGTTTGCCTATGCAGGCGCGGTCGATACGATGGGTGGCGATGGCAATGCCAGCAGCGATCCCGCCGTAATGGCGGCGATGGCGCTGGTGATCGCCTATGCCGCCGGGCGCTTCGGCACGGTATTGTTCGATCAATTGCGCAATATCATCTTCAACCGGGTGGGGCAGGATGCGGTGCTCGGCCTGACCGAGGACGTGTTCGCCCGTCTTCACAAACTCAGTCTTCGCTTCCACCTTTCCCGTCGCACCGGCGAAGTGACCAGGGTGGTGGATCGCGGCACCAAATCGATCAGCTCGATGCTGTATTTCCTGCTGTTCAACATCGCCCCAACGGCCATCGAACTGCTGGTGGTGAGCGCGATCTTCTGGGCCATTTTCGGCTGGGAACTGGTGGCCGCCACTGCTGTTACCGTGATCGCCTTCATCTGGATCACCCAGGCGATCACCGAATGGCGGGTGAAGCTGCGCAAGGAGATGAACGATCTGGACGGGCAGGCGATGGCACGCGCGGTGGACAGCTTGCTGAATTACGAGACGGTGAAGTATTTCGGCGCCGAAGCGCGCGAGCAATCGCGCTATTCGCAATCCGCCACCGCCTATGCCGAAGCCACGATCAAGACCGAAAACTCGCTCGGTCTGCTCAATATCGTCCAGGCAGCCATCCTCAATCTGATGATGGCTTTCGCGATGGCGTGGACGGTGTGGGGATGGTCGCAAGGGCGGTTGACGCCGGGCGATCTGGTGCTGGTGAACACCTATCTGATGCAGCTTTTCCGTCCGCTCGACATGCTCGGCTGGGTCTATCGCACCATCCGCCAGGGATTGATCGACATGGCCGACATGTTCCGGCTGATGGATACCAGCGCCGAAGTGGAGGATGTTCCCGGTGCGCCCGCGCTGGTGGTGCGCCGCCCGGTGGTGACCTTCGAGAACGTCAGCTTCGGTTACGAAAAGGACCGCCAGATCCTCCACGGCCTCAGCTTCGAGGCACCAGCGGGCGCGCATGTGGCGCTGGTTGGCCCGTCAGGCGCGGGCAAGAGCACGATCGGGCGGCTATTGTTCCGTTTCTACGATCCGTGGGAGGGGCGCATCTGCATCGACGGGCAGGATATCAGCACCGTAACGCAGGAATCGCTGCGCCGCGCGATCGGCATCGTCCCGCAGGACAGCGTTTTGTTCAACGATACGATAGGCTACAACATCGCCTATGGCCGCAACGATCCCTCGCTCGATGCCATTAGGCAGGCGGCGGCCGATGCGGCGATCCTGCCGTTTATCGAAGATCTGCCACACGGGTTCGAAACCGAGGTGGGCGAACGCGGGCTGAAGCTTTCGGGCGGAGAAAAGCAGCGCGTCGCCATCGCCCGCACCTTGCTCAAGAACCCGCCGATCCTGCTGCTGGACGAAGCCACCAGCGCGCTCGACTCGCGCACGGAGCAGGATATTCTCGCCACGCTGCGGCGCGTTACCGCGCAGCGCACCACCATCGCCATCGCCCACCGCCTGTCCACCATCGCCGATGCCGATTTGATCAATGTCATGGACGCCGGCCGCATCGTCGAACAGGGCAGCCACGGCGCGCTGCTGCGGCTGGGCGGACTTTACGCCGAAATGTGGAACCGCCAGCAGAACGAAGAAGGCGAAACGCGCGAAGCGGCCGAATAGCGCGGCGGAACAGGGAGAATGGCGATGCGGATATTGGCGATTGCGGGGCTGACGCTGGCGGCGGCTTGCACCACCGTTCCGGCAGGCGATGCCAACGAGGCCTATTTCGTGCGCGAGGGCATGGTAAATCACATCAACGCGCCCACCGAAGCAATCTGGAACCTGCAGGTGGAGGTGATGGACGATTTCGGCAATTTCGATCCCGCGCTGATGGATGATGCCAGATGGCAGGCGCTGGCCACCGATGCCGCGCTGCTCGATCGGCACGCGAGGCAGATGGCAGCGGCGCAACGCTTTGTCGTCGCCGATCCGGCAGGCGTTCTGACCGATCCGCCCGAAGGCACCGATCTGGCAGCGATTCAGGCGCGGATCGACGCCAGCCCGCAATCATGGCGCGCTTTTGCGCAGGCGCTGGCGGCCCACACCGGGCAA
>JBGSLI010000513.1:0-2279 GCA_041740775.1 Alteraurantiacibacter sp.
TGCTGGACGAAGCGACATCGGCGATGGACCCCGCACTCGAACGCTGCATCATTGCCCGGCTGAAGGCGGGTATCGGGCAGCGCATCGTGCTGATGGTTTCCCACTCGCTGAACGCGGCGGGCTTTGCCGACATGCGGATCAAGGTGGCGGCGGGAGAAGCGCGGATCGTGGGCTGAGCCTTCTGCGATCAGGCTACGCAATTTCCGGCAAACAGTGACTTTTTGCTCCTGTTTCGCAGCTTCTGCCATTGCCATGCCAAGTGCAGGCACTAGGTTACAGTCTGTGGGAATGGACAGCGTTTACATATCTGACCCGGATGCGCGGGATCTCATCGCCAGCAATCCGATTGCGTCGGTGGTGAGCAATCCGCGTCTGCCCGATAATCCGCTGGTGGCCTGCAACCAGGCCTTCATCGATCTTACCGGATATTCGCAGGATGAAATCCTCGGCCGCAATTGCCGTTTCCTGGCCGGGCCGGGCACCGAACCCTGGCTGACCGAGGCGATCCGCGAAGGAGTGCGTGAACGCCGATCGGTGCTGGTGGAAATCCTCAATTACAGGAAGGACGGCACCCCTTTCCGAAATGCGGTGGTGGTGGCGCCGATCTTCGGCGAAGATGGCGACCTCACTTATTTCCACGGTTCGCAGGTGGAACTGGAAGACAGCGCCCAAAGCCCGATGCTGACGCGGCGCGCGCGGGCGGCGGAAAAGATCCGGCAATTGTCGAGGCGACAGCTCGAAGTGCTGCAATTGGTGGCGGCGGGCCAGCGCAACAAGCAGATCGCCTATGCGCTGGGACTTTCGGAAAAGACCATCAAGATGCACCGCGGACTGGCAATGGAAAAGCTGGGCGCAAAAAGCAGCGCAGACATGATCCGGCTGGCGGTGGAAGCAGGAATTTAGCGCACATCCTCCGGCGGCTGGACCAAGGTCCATGTTTCACCATTTCGCAGCGGCTCTAGATAATGGCGTGCATCGCAGCCGGATTCGCAGGGCTCTAACATTACCCTTCCCGCTCCGCCTCCTCCATCCCACCTCGTCCGGTTGCGGTGCTTTTTTGCTGCCTGAACAGGCCCTGCCTGATCATGCCCTATCTGAACAGGCGCGGCAGGAAATCGTGCAGATAGCGCCGCCAGTTGATCCATGTGTGGCCGCCATCGCTTTCGTTATAGTGATAAGCGATTCCGTGATCTTCCAGCAGGCCGAGTGTTGGCGCTGCGCTGCTGTAGAGGAAATCCTCCGTGCCCATCGCGTAATAGACCGGCTCTGCGGCCTGTGCCCGCGCGCGCAGCCCGTGGGCGTGGCGGCTGCGGTATTGTTCCAGTTCGGCGGGTGAGCGGAAACCCAGCCCCATGGAAAACACCCCCACTTCGCCAAACACATCGGGGCGCGGCACGCCGAAGTTCAGCGTGTGTGCGCCGCCCATCGAAAGCCCCGCCATCGCGCGGTGGCGGGTATCGGGCAGGGTGCGGAAAGTGGCATCGACATGCGGGATCAGCGCATCGATCAGATCATTGCCGAAATCATCATTGGTCAGCATATCCAGCTGTTCCTGCGGAGGGGTATGGCCAAACGGCATCACGATGATCATCGGTTCGATCGCATCTGCTGCCAGCAGATTGTCGGCAATGTAATGCGCGTGGCCCACGCTGGTCCAGCTATCAGCCGAATCGCCCGCACCATGCACCAGATAGAGCACCGGATAATGCGCATCGCCCGCCAAGTAGCCGGGCGGAGTATAGACGAAAGCCTCGCGCTTCGCCTCCAGCCCGGCAGACCAGTATTCGATCCGCGTAACCGCGCCATGCGCCACACCTGGATGATAGGACTGGAATGCGCCGCTCTCGCCCGGCATTTCGAAGGTGGAATTCACCCCCGTGCGTTCGCGACTGAATGTGGTGGCCATCGGATCGGGCACGCGCTGTCCGTCCACTTCGAAATTGAAGCGATAGGTGTCGGGCGCGATAGGCCGGGTGGTGGTGGCGCTCCACATTCCGTCGCTGCCCCGCCCCATCGCCAGCCCGCGTTCGCCCCCGTCAAAACCCGCCGGAATGGCCGGATCAAGATCATTGCTGACAACGCGCACCCCGTCTGCCTCCGGCGCGCACAGGCGGAAGATGACGCGCCCATCCTCCAGCGGTTCGACCGAGGGATAATCCATTGGCGCAAACGGGCCACCGGCACGGCAACTCTCCGCCTCGCCGCCATCCTGCGCGGCAGCGCACAGGGGCGGGGCGGTTGCCGCCAGCAGCGTGATGGATGCGAGCAGGCGCGAAGGG
>JBGSLI010000514.1:0-2506 GCA_041740775.1 Alteraurantiacibacter sp.
GGCGCGGTGAAGGGCCGCCCGCTCCAGCGCCCTTGCGTCTCGTTCACGAACTGGCGGAAGATCGGCACGGCGGTGTTCCCGCCCTGCACATATCCGCCCATGTTGCGCGGCTGAGCAAAGCCGAGATACATTCCCGCCACGATATCGGGCGATCCGCCCACGAACCAGGCGTTGGTGGGGCCTGAACTGGTGCCGGTCTTGCCGAACAGCGGAAAATCGAGATCGCGCAGGCGGGTGGCGGTGCCGCGCTGGACCACGCCTGTCAGCATGTGGATGACCTGGAATGCAGTGCGCGCGTCCATCACCTGCCGCCCGGTGCGCCCGAAGCGCGGCATCGGGCCGCCGTCCCATTCGTCCATGTTGCATCCTGTGCATTCGCGCTGATCGGCGCGGAAGATCACCTTGCCATCACGGTCCTGCACGTAATCGATCACCGAAGGCGGGTTCAGCCGCCCGTGGTTGACCATCATCGCATAACCGGCGGTAATGCGTTCCACCGTGGTATCGCCCGCCCCCAGCGCATAGGCCGGATAGGGTTCGTAGGCGACGCCTTCGGGCTCCAGCCCGGCTGCGCGGAAGGTGTTGATGACGTTTTCCATGCCCGCATCCATGGCGATGTGCACGGTCATCAGGTTTTTCGACTGCTCCAGCCCGTATCGCATCGGCCGCTCGCCGCCGCCGCTGTCGCCGCCGAAATTGGTGAAGCATTTTTCGCCCAGATTGCTGCCCTGATAATAGCAATACTGGCTGTCGGGCACCATCGTGGCCGGGGTCATGCCATTGTCCAGCCCGGTGGCGTAAACGAAAGGCTTGACGGTGGAACCGGGCTGGCGATTGGCCTGCGTGGCGCGGTTGAAATCGCCCAGCCTGCTGTCAAACCCGCCCTGCATCGCCAGCACCCGCCCGGTTTCGGGCTGCATCGCCAGAAATCCGCCCGACACTTCGGGCACGGTGCGCACCAGCCAGCCATTGCCGGAGGGGGCAGCGGCGATCACATGGCCCACCGCCAGCGCATCGGGCAGGCCCGAAAGCGGCGCTTCCTCGCCCGTCGCAAAACCGATCGTGGCCCTGTCCCCGCTGCGCTGCGTGACCACACCGATGCGCCAGTTCTGGTAAACGATCGACAGGTAGGAACTGCGCAATTGTTCGGTCAGATCGCCGTTGGCCGGGTTGATCGTGGCGATCGGCCCGCCCCAGCCGCGGTTGCCGTGATAGCGCAGCATCGCCGCGCGCAGCGAATTGCGCGCCGCATCCTGCAAATCCATGTCGAGCGAGGTGCGCACCCACAACCCGCCGGCATAGACGCTGTTGCGCCCGTCCTCCGCCTCTTCTCCAAAACGCGCGATCAGCTGGCGACGCACCTCTTCGAGGAAATAGCCCGCATCGGCCGAGCGTTCGGCGCGCGCGCCTTCGACGATGCCCAGCGGCAGTGCCTGCGCGGCGGCCATTTCCGCTTGCGTGATATAGCCGTTGTCCTCCATCTGCGAGAGCACGAGGTTGCGGCGTTCACGGGCGATCGCATAATTGGCGGAGCGGCTGTATTCCTCCGGCGCGCGCGGCAGGATGGCGAGATAGGCCATCTCATGCAGCGCCAGATCACCCACATCCTTGTCAAAATAGGCGCGCGCGGCGGCCTGCACGCCGAAGCTGCGGCGGCCGAGCGGGATTTCGTTGAGGTAGAGGGTGATGATTTCCGGCTTTTCCAGCACCCCTTCGATGCGCGTGGCGAGGATCATTTCGCGCAGCTTGCGGGTGACCGAATATTCATTGCCGACAAGGATGTTCTTGGCCACCTGCTGGGTGATGGTGGAACCGCCCACCGCGCGCTCGTCCGATCCCAGTTTGGACATGTAATCGAACACGGCATTGACAAACCCGCCCGCATCGATGCCGTTGTGGGTCCAGAAGGTTTCGTCCTCTGCCGAGATATAGGCGTTGAGCAATTGCGTCGGCATGTCGCGGAATTGCAATTCCACGCGCCGTTCGCGTTCGTACCGGTGGACGATCTCGCCATCGATGCCGCGCACCACGGATGGCAGATTGGGTTCGTAATCCAGCAGCATTTCGGCATCGGGCAGATCGTGCGCGAGCCAGAACCAGCCCGCGATCACCAGCAGCAACCCGCCGCCCAGCGCATAGAACAGCACGCGCAGCCAGCGCCGCGCTTTCCACGCCCGCAGAAAATACGCCCACGCCCCCTGCCCGCTGCGCGATATGCGCCGGGTAATGCCGTTCTGGCCGATGTCGGCCTCGCCGGAGAAATCGTCGTTCATGGCTGCGCTCTAGCATGGCGAGCAAAGCTGGCGCCACAATGAATGCAGCGGTTTTGCGCCGAAACGTGCCCGCTCCCGGCCAAAGGTCCCGGCCTATTGCTCTCCTGCCTGACGGGCGAAATAGACCCGGATCGCGCGCGCCATGACTTCGGCGAATTTATCCTGCCCATCGGCCGAGGCGAGCGCGCGCGCTTCTTCCGGATTGGAAATGAAGCCCGCTTCATACAGCACGC
>JBGSLI010000515.1:0-3410 GCA_041740775.1 Alteraurantiacibacter sp.
GGCAAAGCTTCCGTCCAGATCGACCACGTGCAGATGCTGCGCGCCCGCCTCGGCAAACAGCAGCGCCTGCGCCGCCGGGTTATCGCCATAAACGGTGGCGCGGGCCATATCGCCCTCGGCCAGCCGTACCACCTGGCCGCCTTTCAAATCGATGGCGGGGAAGACGATCACAGAAAGCTCCTCCCCTTCAGGGGAGGAGTTGGGGTGGGGTTTGTCCGGCTCAAGCATCCCTGGAGCGGGGGGGCAGACCCCACCCCCGGCCCCTCCCCTGAAAGGGAGGAGGGAAGTGTCAAACTTTCCATTCGAGAAACCTCCTCAATAAATCAAGGCCATAGCCCTGGCTCTTTTCCGGGTGGAACTGCACGCCCACCACATTGTCGCGCGCCACCGCCGCCACCAGCCCGCCGCCGTGATCGGTCATCGCCGCCACATCGCGGCCATCTTCGGGCACGAAGTGATAGGAATGGAGGAAATAGGCCTCGCCTTCCTCGATCAGCCCGTGGTCGCCATGATGAGGAGTGAGCGCGACATCGTTCCAGCCCATGTGCGGAACGCGGATATTACGATCGGTATGTTCGATCAGGCGGACCTCTCCCGGTATCCAGCCCAGCCCGCGATGCGCGCCATGTTCCAGCCCGCGCGTCGCCAGCAATTGCATCCCCACGCAGATGCCGAGGAACGGCACGCCCTTTTCCATCACGCGTTCTTCCAGCGCCTCGATCATGCCGGGGATCGCCCACAAGCCCTTGCGGCAGGTGCCAAAGGCCCCCACGCCCGGCAGCACGATCCGCCGCGCCCCGCGCACCAGTTTCGGATCAGCGGTAACGGCTACATGGCCTGCCCCGGCGGCGTTCAGCGCGTTATAGACGGAATGAAGGTTGCCCGCGCCGTAATCGATCAGCGCGATAGCTTCAGCCACCGAGCTGGCCTTTTGTCGAAGGCACCGCATCGCCCTTGCGCGGATCAAGTTCCACCGCGGCACGCATCGCACGGGCAAAGCCCTTGTACAGCGCCTCGCAGATGTGGTGATTGTTGCTGCCGTAAAGCAGTTGGCAATGCAGCGTCAGCCCCGCCGCCTGCGCCACCGAATGGAACCAGTGCTCGATCAGCTCGGTATCCCATTCTCCCAGCTTTTCCTGCGTGAAGCGGGCTTTCCATACCAGAAACGGGCGGCCCGAAATATCCACCACCACCCGCGCCAGCGTTTCGTCCATGGCGACATGCGCCTCGCCATAACGGCCGATGCCGGCCTTGCCGGCAAGCGCATGGCTGATCGCCTGCCCCAGCGCGATGGCGCTGTCTTCGGTAGTGTGGTGCTGATCCACGTGCAGATCGCCCGCCACCTTCAGCGTGACATCGATCAGCGAATGGCGGCTGAACTGTTCCACCATATGATCGAGAAAGCCGATACCCGTGGATATGTCATAGCGTCCCGTCCCGTCGAGATTCACCTCGACGAGAATGTCGGTTTCCTTCGTTTTCCGCTCTGTCCGGCCCGTGCGCATGGGGCTGAGCCTATAGGCCCAAAGCCGCCATGTGCAAGTCGCCAGCCGCGCTGGCCGCGGGGAATTTTCGGCGATTTGGCGCTTGACCTTGCCCCCCACCGCCGCCACCTAACCTGCATGAGCGACAACACGCCCGACAGCATGATCCCCTATGACGAAATCGTGCAGGAAGCGCTGCGCGCGGTGGTGGGGCGCGTATTGAACTCGGTGGTGCATTCGGGCGGCTCGTTGCCCGGCAGCCATCATTTCTACATCACCTTCAAGACCGGGGCGCCCGGCGTGGACGTTCCCGCCAGTCTGCGCGAACGTTTTCCCGATGAAATGACCATCGTGTTGCAGAACAAGTTCTGGGACCTGAAAGTGTCGGACAACGGTTTTTCGGTCGGGCTGAGCTTCAACCAGATCCCCTCCAAGCTCTCGATTCCCTTCGCCGCCATCACCGCCTTTGTCGATCCGGCGGTGGATTTCGGGCTGCAATTTCAGGCGGCGGTGGACGATCCGGCTCCCGCCGACCACGAGGATGCCGAAAACGACGGGCCGGGTGAGGCGGAACCGGCGGACGCTTCGGGCATTGCCAAGGGGGATGACGGATCGAATGTCGTCACGGTCGATTTCGGCCGCAAGAAGTAGTTGCGGGAAAGAAAACCCGCCAAGCCGAGGCAGGAAAGTGGCCGAGAACGATCGCCCGACAGACGAGCTTGCGGGCAACTCCAATACCGCCGCCGAAAATGATTCCGATGGCGCGGATAATCACGTTCCCGGCCCCAGCCCCAACCCCGCAACCAATCTGCTGATCCTCGATCTGATCCTGCGCGGTGTAGCGCGCGTTTCGCGCATCGCGGCCGAACGGGCGCTGCTGGGCCGACGATACGATCCCGAATTCAGCAAGCGAGCGATCAGCAACCGTTCGCGGCTGCAAACGTTGGCCGCCTATGGCGCAACGCGGGTCGCCACGCGCTCGGTTCCCGGTTTCGCGCTGGTCGCCACCGGGCTGATCGCCAGGACGCTGTTCGACCGCAGCCAGAGCATGCGCAAGGCGCGGCGCAAGGGCGATGAGGCGCTGCGCGAACGGGCCTATCCCGAAGATCAGGCCTGACGACAAATCCGCAAGCCCCCGCCCGGCGGGGCTTGATTTGCCCCCCCTTCGTGGGCCAACAGCGCATATGGCCAACCTGCAACGCCTTCTCCGCCCGCTACTCGCCCGAAGGGGGCTCATGTTCATCCTGTCCTCGCCTTCGGGAACGGGCAAAACCACCATTGCCCGGCGGCTGCTGGCCGAAGACGGGGAAATCGCGATGTCGGTCTCGGTCACCACCCGACCGCCCCGGCCGGGCGAGATCGAAGGGACCGATTATCATTTCGTCGATCAGGCCCGCTTTGCACAGATGGTGGACGATGGCGAAATGCTCGAATGGGCGGAAGTCTTCGGCAACAATTACGGCACGCCCAAATCGCACATCAAGGCCGGGCTGAAGGAAGGGCGCGATTTCCTGTTCGATATCGACTGGCAGGGCACGCAGCAATTGTATCAGCGGATGGAAACCGATGTGGTGCGGGTGTTCCTGCTGCCGCCCAGCATCGGCGAGCTCGAAACGCGGCTGCGCCACCGCGCGACCGACAGCGAGGCGGTGATCGAAGGGCGGATGGCGCGCGCGCGAAGCGAAATCAGCCATTGGGATGGTTATGATTACGTGGTGGTCAACGACGATATCGACGCCTGTTTCGAAAAAGTCCGCACGATATTGGAGGCCGAACGGATGCGCCGCGCGCGGCAGACGGGGCTGGTCGATTTCACCCGCGAGCTGATGCGCCCCTGAGGATTCAGAACCCTTTCGACCACCGGACCGCCACGCCCGCATCGGCAGGCGCATCGGCATAATGGCCGGGCTGGCGGCGGAAGAACAG
>JBGSLI010000516.1:0-3757 GCA_041740775.1 Alteraurantiacibacter sp.
AGCCGCATCGCGCGCAGATTGGGCATTGCCGGGTCCGCCCGCTCGATCAGCTCGTCGAGCGCATAGACCCGCCCTTCGCGCATCGTCTTCCGCGCCGCCCCGCGATCCGTTTGCCGGTCGGCAAACAGCGTATCGAGCACGGGCGGCCATTGTCCGCTCGCCGATGTCAGCCGCACCGGGTCTTCGGCCTGCGAGAAATGGAGCACGATGCCGGCATAATCGGCGCGCGCCACCTGCCGCAGCCGGGCGAGGAAGGTCTGCCACATCGGCTGTTCGAACATGCCTTCGTGCAGTGGCACCAGCAGATCGGTTTCGCCGAGATTGGGAACGCGCATGGCCGTTTCATACACCCTCCCATTTGGGAGGTCCAGCCTGCTGCGCCATCAGCTATATGCTGCATCACCTGATAACCGAGGCGATAATGATGACCGCACCCCTGACCCATCTCCAGCGGCTGGAAGCCGAGGCGATCCACATCATCCGTGAAGTGGTGGCAGAGGCGGAAAAGCCCGTCATGCTCTATTCGGTGGGCAAGGATTCGGCGGTGATGCTGCATCTGGCGCGCAAGGCCTTCTACCCGGCGCCGCCGCCGTTCCCGCTGCTGCATGTGGATACCACCTGGAAATTCCAGGCGATGTATGAATTGCGCGACAAGATGGCAGAAAAGACCGGGATGGAATTGCTGGTCTACCAGAACCCCGAAGCGGCCGAACGCGGGATCAATCCCTTCGATCACGGCCCGCTGCATACCGACATGTGGAAGACCGAAGGGCTGAAGCAGGCGCTTGACCTTTACGGTTTTGATTCGGCTTTCGGCGGGGCACGGCGTGACGAAGAAAAGTCGAGAGCGAAGGAACGCATCTTTTCCTTCCGCACCGCCAGCCACGGCTGGGACCCGAAGAACCAGCGGCCCGAATTGTGGAACCTCTACAACGCGAAGAAGCGCAAGGGCGAAAGCATCCGCGTGTTCCCCATCTCCAACTGGACCGAGCTGGATGTGTGGCAATATATCCAGCTGGAAGAGATCGAGATCGTCCCGCTCTATTTCGCCGCCAGCCGCCCCACGGTGGAGCGCGACGGGATGCTGCTGATGGTGGATGACGAGCGGTTCCCGCTCAAGGAGGGCGAAGAGCCGGTGATGCGCTCGGTCCGCTTCCGCACATTGGGCTGCTATCCGCTGACGGGCGCGGTGGAAAGCGAGGCGGATACGCTTTCAGAAGTGATCCAGGAAACGCTGCTCACTACCACCAGCGAACGCCAGGGCCGCGCGATCGACAAGGATGCAGGCGGCGCGGGCATGGAGAAGAAAAAGCAGGAGGGGTATTTCTGATGACCCAGGACGCCATCTACCAGACCGATGCCCTGATCGCCGAGGATATCGACGCCTATCTCGACACCCATCAGCACAAGACGATGCTGCGCTTCATCACCTGCGGCAGCGTGGATGATGGCAAGAGCACGCTGATCGGGCGGCTGCTGTATGATTCGAAGATGATCTTCGAGGACCAGCTCGAAGCCCTGAGCGCGGACAGCAAGAAAGTCGGCACGCAGGGGCAGGAAATCGATTTTGCGCTGCTGGTCGACGGGCTTGCCGCCGAGCGCGAGCAGGGCATCACGATCGATGTCGCCTACCGCTTCTTCAATACCGAAAAGCGCAAGTTCATCGTCGCCGATTGTCCGGGGCACGAACAATATACCCGCAATATGGTGACGGGCGCCTCCACCGCCGATCTGGCGGTGATTCTGGTGGATGCGCGCAAGGGCGTGCTGGTGCAGACGCGGCGGCATTCGTATCTGTGCCATTTGATCGGCATCAGCAACATTGTGCTGGCGGTGAACAAGCTCGACTTGGTCGATTACGATCAGGCGGTGTTCGACAGGATCGTGGCCGATTATGCCGAATTCGCCAAAGGCATCGGTATCGAAAGCTTTACCGCGCTGCCCATCAGCGGCTTCAAGGGCGATAATATCACTACGGCGCCTTCGGAAAACACCCCGTGGTATGAAGGGCCCAGCCTGATCGACCATCTCGAAGGGGTCGAGGTCCTGTCCGATCTTGCGGCTGACATGCCGTTCAGGATGCCCGTGCAATGGGTCAACCGCCCCAATCTGGATTTTCGCGGATTTGCGGGCCTGATCGCTTCCGGCTCGGTCAAGCCGGGCGAGGCGGTGCGGGTGCTGCCTTCGGGCAAGACCAGCACGGTCAAGAGCATCGTGACCATGCCAAGTGGCGGTTTTGCAGGCAAAACCGATGGTGGCGGCGATCTGGACGAGGTGGTGGCAGGCCAATCGGTCACCCTGACGCTGGCGGATGAAATCGACTGCTCGCGCGGCGATGTCCTGTGCGTCGCGGACGATCCGGCAGAAACCGCCGATCAGTTCGAAGCGACGCTGGTGTGGCTGAACGACGAGGATCTGCACGTCGGGCGCGGATACTGGCTCAAGCTGGCCACGCAGACCGTTTCGGCCACGGTGCAGCAGCCCAAATACCGGATGGACGTCAATACGATGGAGCATCTGGCCGCCAAATCGCTCTCCTTGAACGATATCGGCGTGGCCGAAGTCTTTGCCGACAAACCGCTGGTGTTCGAACCCTATAGTGCCAACCGCGCGCTGGGCGGGTTCATTCTGGTGGACAAGATCACCAATGCCACGGTGGCGGCGGGAATGCTCAATTTCAGCCTGCGCCGCAGCCAGAACGTGCATTGGCAGGCGAGTGACATTACACGGCAGCATCATGCCAACATGAAGAACCAGACCCCACGCGTGCTGTGGTTCACCGGGCTTTCGGGCAGCGGCAAATCCACCATCGCCAATGAGGTGGAAAAGCGGCTGTCGCTGATGAACCGGCACACCTTCCTGCTCGATGGCGACAATGTCCGCCACGGGCTGAACAAGGATCTGGGCTTTACCGAGGCCGACCGGATCGAGAACATCCGCCGCATCGGTGAAGTGGCCAGGCTGATGACCGATGCCGGGCTCATCGTGTTAACCGCCTTCATCAGCCCCTTCCGGGCCGAGCGCGACATGGTGCGCGCGATGCTGGCGGATCACGAATTCGTGGAGATTTTCGTCGATACCCCGCTCGAAGTCGCCGAAGCGCGCGACGTGAAGGGGCTGTACAAGAAAGCCCGCAGCGGCCAGCTGAAGAACTTCACCGGGATCGACAGCCCTTATGAACCGCCCGAAGCGCCGGAAATCACCGTCAACACGGTGGAGATGACCCCGGCCGAGGCGGCCGAACACATTATCCGCACGATCCTGCCGCTGAAGTAGTTTGTTCGCCACTTCGTCATTGCGCGGAGTGCCACGACGAAGCAATCCAGAGTTCAGCGCGCAACGCGCTGGATTGCCGCGCGGCTTCGCCGCTCGCAATGACGAAAGGCCTTGTATGACCGACGCCGAACTGGCTGCCCATCTGGCAGAGTGCGCAGGCAGGATCCTGCTCGAAGTGCGCGCGTCGGGCGTGTTCGCGGGGCCCGAAAACGCAAAGGCTTTGGGCACGGCGGGGGATCAGACCGCCAACCAGTTCCTGATCCACGCCATCGGCGCGCAGCGTCCCGATGACGGGCTGCTGAGCGAGGAGAGCAAGGACACCGAAGAGCGCCTCACCAAGCGCCGCGTGTGGATCATCGATCCGGTGGACGGCACGCGGGAATATGGCGAAGCGCGCACCGATTGGGCGGTGCATGTGGCGCTGGCGGTGGACGGCGTTCCGGCAATCGGCGCGGTGGCGCTGCCGGGGCTTGGTGAGGTG
>JBGSLI010000517.1:0-1608 GCA_041740775.1 Alteraurantiacibacter sp.
GATCCGCTCGTCCATCGCCCCGCTGCCCGCCTCCAGCACATCGCGCGGACCGGGCACGGGATAGGCCGCCACCGGCGTGCCGCAGGCCAGCGCCTCGATCATCACCAGTCCGAAAGTATCGGTCCGGCTGGGAAATACGAACACATCGGCCCCGGCATAGCACGCCGCCAGCGCCGCGCCGCTCTGCCGCCCCAGGAAATGCGCTTCGGGAAAGCGCGCCCGCAAATTCGCCAGCGCGGGCCCATCGCCCACCACCACTTTCGATCCGGGGTGGGTATTGGCAAGGAAGGCCTCGATGTTCTTTTCCACCGCCACCCGCCCGACATAAAGCTGGATCGGGCGCGGCAGCGAAAAATACAGGTCTGGTGGCGCATGATCGGGATGAAAGGTGGCGGTATCCACGCCGCGGCTCCAGTGGTGCAGCCGTTCCAGCCCCTGCGCGCGCAATTCATTGCAGATGGCCGGGGTGGCCACCATGATCCGTTCGGCCGGGCGGTGGAAACGGCGGATCGCAGGCCAGAACAGCCGCGCGGGCAGGCCGGTGCGCCGCGCCAGATAATCGGGAAACTGCGTGTGATAGGCGGTGGTGAACGCGCGGGTTTCGCGAAGGCAGAACCACCGCGCCGCCCAGCCGAGCGGGCCTTCGGTGGCGATATGCACGCAATCGGGCGCGAATTCGCTTATCCGCCTGCCCACGCTATCGCTTCCCGCCAGCGCCAGCCGGATTTCGGGATAGGAAGGCGCAGGGATCGAGCGGAACTGATCGGGCGCGATCACCTGCACCGCATGTCCGCGGCGCAGCAATTCGCCCATCACCGTGGTCAGCGTGCGCACCACGCCGTTTACCTGCGGGTGCCAGGCATCGGTGACGATGGCGATTTTCATGGAGCGATTTTCATGGAGCGATCTTCATGCCGCTTCGGCCACAGCGGTCACCATTTCGGTCGCCGCTGCGGTGCCCGCCCCGGCTTCGCGCTGCGCCACTTCATCGGGCCAGTGGAGGATTTCCATCCGCCCGTCTTCATGTTCGACCAGCGCGGTGCAGCCTTCCACCCAATCGCCATCGTTCCAGTATTCGATCGGTTTGCCGTGGTGATCGAACATCCGGTGTTCGGCGGTGTGGATATGCCCGCACACCACCCCGTCCACCCCGCGTTCGCCAGCGGCACGGGCAACCACTTCTTCATATTTGCCGATGAATTCGACCGCATTCTTGACCTTGTGCTTGGCCATTCTGGAAAGCGACCAATAGGACAGGCCGAAGGCGCGGCGCGCGGCGTTGACCCAGTTGTTGAGCCCCATCAGCAGATGATATGCCGCATCGCCGATGAAGGCGAGCCAGCGGTGCGACAGCATGACGGCATCAAATTCGTCCCCGTGCAGCACCATCAGCCGCCGCCCGTCGGCGGTATCGTGAAAGGCAGCGCGGCGGATCTCGATGCCACCGAAATCGAGCCCGGTGAACTGTCGGAACATTTCGTCGTGATTGCCGGGAATATAGACGATCCGGGTTCCGCGCCGGGCGCGCTTGAGCAGCCGCCAGACGATGTCATTGTGTTCGGCGGGCCAGTAGAACTTCTTCTTCAGCCGCCAGCCGTCGATGATGTC
>JBGSLI010000518.1:0-4489 GCA_041740775.1 Alteraurantiacibacter sp.
CACCACCTGTTCGCCATCGGCGGCAAAGCGGCGGGCCAGCGCCCGGCCAAGGCCATCGCCCGCGCCGGTAATCACGATTGTCTTGCTCATGGCTATTCCTTAGGCGAAGCGGCCCGATGATGCGAAGGTGATGCGGCGCACAGGCGGTTAAATCGCGCCAGCGATAGCGATCACGCCCCCTTCTCGCGGAAGTCCGGCGGATAGACCGACAGATCGCCGGCATAGGCGATCCCGCCATCCCATGCATCCGGACCGCTGATCAGGCGGAAGAAATGCACCGTGCGGGCGAAAGAACCGGCTTTGGAGCGCGGTTCCATCTGATCGCCGCTGGGCGAAACGCCGCGCGCGCGGGCGCTGAAATCCTTGATCGAGAACAGCAGATCGTCGGTCTGATGCGCGCACATCACGATATCGCTGCCGGGGCAGAAGCTTTTCGGTTCCATCTGCGATTGCGCCAGCCGCCCGCGCCGCATCGCCACAAAGCCGGGCACGCGGCTGACTTCGGGCATGTGGACATGCGAATACCAGTGGTGATATTCCTCCTCCATCCCGGCGACGAAATTGGCCGGGATCACGAACATGCCGGAAAACGGCTTGTCCTTCCGGTGGTTAGGACCCGATACCCAATCGGAATACATCGCGTAGGACCAGATCCGCTCGGTATCGCGCGCCGGATCGATCAGCCCGGCATCGCGCGCTTCGGCCAGCAGCGGGCCAAGCGCGGGCAGATCGATTTCGGGCGCGGCGAGATCGAAATCATACACCGACATGTAACGCCACGGCTGGGCGATATCGGGCATCACCTGTTCGCTCGTCAATTCGTAACGCTGGGCGCTGGAAAAGCCGCGCAGGCGGGCACAATCGGCGGCGTGGCTGCCGTCGAACCATGCGGCATAATCCGCCTCGCGCCCGGCGGGAACATTGTGAAAATGGATCGTGGTGTAGAGTGCCAACGCCTGTCTCCTGTCAGAACCGGAAACCGCGCATGGCGTTGCCGCCGTCGCACAGCACCACCTGATTGTTGATGAAGCTGCCTTCGGGCGATGCGAGGAAGAAGGCGAGGTTGGCGATATCTTCCGCCGTGCCCTGCCGCTTGACCTGCTGCATCGCCTTCAGCCGTTCCCAGTTTTCGGGCGCGACGCCTTCCTTGGAGGCTGGCGTTTCCATCAGTCCCGGCGCGATGCCCACGCAGCGCACATTATCCGCCGCAAACTGGTGCGCCATCGCATTGGTGAAGATGTTGAGCGTTGCCTTGGTGATGCCATAGGCGGTGGCGGGCTGATAGCTGGCCATCGAACATTTGTTGATGATGAGGCCTTCTGCCGCCGCCAGCGCGGGGCGGATCGCCTCGGCCAGCAGCAGCGGAGCAAAGGCGTTGACGGTGAAGAAATGCTGCCACTTGTCCAGCCCCAGCCCGAAGAAGCCGCGCGCGATCTCACCCATGTGCAGCCCGGCATTGTTGATCAGCACATCCACGCGGGGGTGCGCGGCCACTATTGCCGCCCCGAAGGCATTGATCTCGGCCTCCTGCGCCATGTCTACGCGGTGGCATTCCCCGCTGCCGCCCGCCGCTTCGACCAGCGCCATCGTTTCCGCCATCCCGGCTTCGTTGATATCGGCAAGGATCACATGCGCCCCCGCCCCGCCAAAGCGCAGCGCATGCGCGCGCCCCAGCCCCGCCGCACCGCCGGTGACAATCACGGTCTTGCCGGAAAACGCCCCGCTCATTCGAAACGCTCGAATGCGACGGTGGCGATGCGCCAGCCGTTGGCCGTCTTGCGGAAAGTATCGGAATAGCGGCCCACCACTTGCATCAACCCGCCACCTTCGCGGCGGCGGGAATCGACGCTGATCGTCCAGTCGCCGGTGGCGCTGTCGCCATCGACGCGGATATCGGGCGATCCGAGCGCGTGGATCATCCACTCGCTCCCCCCGCCGATCGCCTGGATCATGAATTCGGCGATTTCGACCGGACCGTTGAGCGTCTTGAAGCCGTAATCGCCGACAAAATCCTCAACGAACAAATCGGCGAACATGGCCCGCGCCCGGTCTGCATCGGTGCAGGCGGTATCCGCCGCGCGGCAATAGGCCGCCTTCAGATTGGCAATCGCCAGCGCATCGGCACTCATGCGTTCTCTCCCTCAATCCGCGCGCCCACCAGCACCTTCAGATCGGCGGTCTTGATCTTGTTGGTGCCCGTCAGTGCCAGTTCGTCTTCGGCGAAGAACAGTACAAGCCGCGGGACCTTGTAACTGGCGAGCGTCTGCCGGGCGAAGGCCTGCACATCGGCTTCGGACAGGTGCGCGCCATCTTGCAGAACCACCGCCGTCACCACCATTTCGCCCAGCGTATCGTGCCCGATGCCCACCGTCTGGCACAGCTTGACGCCGGGGCATGTCCTTATCGTCGCATCGACTTCCAGCGGCGAGACATTGGCGCCGCCGGTCTTGATGATATCATTGAGCCGCCCTTCCCAGTAAAGCCGCCCTTCGGCATCGACATAACCGCCGTCACCGCTGCGGAAATAGCCTTCGTCGTCGAGCGTATCGGCCAGCGGGATGCCGACATAGCCGAGCATCAGCGTGGGGCCCTTGACCGCGATTTCGCCGCGATCGCCCAGCGGCACGGGCTTGCCGGTCAGCGGATCGACGATCTTGACGAAGCCTCCCGGTTGCGGCTTGCCGCTGCTGCCCGCGATTTCCTCCTGCGGGGTGCCCGAAGGAAAGGTGGTGGAAACGGTGAAGGTTTCGGTCGCGCCATAGGTGGCCGATGGTTCCTGCCAGGTCGCCGTTACCGTGGGATGATCGGCGATGGGATATCTGGGATCGACATATTTGAGGCTGGAGAGGTCCACCTCGGCCCAGTTTTCCGCCGCCTGTAATTGCGGCCACTGGTGCGGCCAGGCGATCGCCATCGTCGCCTTCTCGCGGTCCATCAGACTGAGCGCCTCGGCAGGATCGAAGGTCTTTTGCAGCACCAGCGCGCCGCCCGGCGTCAGCGCCGCGCCCAGCGCCTGCACGAAACTGCCCGACCAGAAAAAGCCGTTGGCCGACCATGCCCGGCAGTCATCGGAGGTCGCCACGAAGCGGACGTAACGCCATAATTGCAGCGCCATGCCGCGGTGCGAATTGATGATGCCCTTGGGCCTGGCGGTCGAGCCGGAGGAGAAGAATAGCGCGCCCGGATCGGCCGGGGTGACGCTGGCGGCACGGGCATCGATCAGCGCCTGATCGACCGCATCGCCCCGGCGCAGGAAGGCCTGCCAGTCCTCGATCCCGCAGGCGTCCCCGCCACCTATCGCGGCGATGTGACGCAGGAACGGAAGGCGGGCAGATGCGATCTCGCCGGGTTGGGATTCTGCGATGCGAGGATCGATCGAAGCCAGCAGCGCGCAAAAATCCTTCTTCAGCACCCGCCGTTCGCACAAAAGTATCGAACAGCCCGACAGTTCGAGCAGGAAGCCCAGTTCCGCCTCGGTAGAAAAGGTGCTGATGGTGCAGGCCACCCCGCCCGCCAGCGCCACGCCGAAGGTGGCGGAAAGAAATTCGGGCCGGTTGGTGAACAGCACGCCGACCCGCTCGCCCTTGCCCAGCCCGCAGGCGTGGAGCGCGCGGGCGACTTCGTTCGCACGCTCCCACAGCTGGGCATAGGTCCAGCTGATCCGCGCGCCGTCTTCGTGGAGAACAAGCGCCTCGCGCCCGGAATAGCGCGCGCAAATCTCGCGCAGCCAGCCGCCCAGCGTCAGCGCGCCGATGCCTTCCTCCTCCTCCAGCGGGGGTGCCCTGAGGATCGAAAGCGGCTGCTCTCCCATCGGCGGCCTCCCTGGTCAGCCGCTCACATCGACGATGAAGCGACCCGTCACTTCGCCGCGCATGAACTTGGCCGCCGCCTCCACCGCCTCGCCCAGGCCGATCTGCGTGCCGATTGCATCGAGCTTGGCCGGATCGAGATCGCGTGCCAGCCGCGCCCATGCCTTCAGACGCGGAGCCTTGGGCGCCATCACGCTATCCACCCCCAGCAGCCGCACGCCGCGCAGGATGAAGGGCATCACCGTGGCGGGCAGATCGAACCCCTGCGCCAGCCCGCAGGCGGCCACCGCGCCGCCGTATTTCGTCTGCGCGCAGGCATTGGCGAGCGTGTAACTGCCTGCGGTATCGACCACGCCCGCCCAGACTTCGCGCTGCAAGGGCTTGCCCTTCTCGCTCATCGTTGCACGGTCGATCACCGCATCCGCGCCCAGACCCTTGAGATATTCTGCCGCTTCCATCTTGCCCGTCAGCGCGTGGACTTCAAAGCCCGCCGCCTTGAGCAACGCAATCGCTACCGATCCCACCCCGCCGGTCGCGCCCGTCACCAGCACCGGGCCCTGATCGGGAGTAACGCCCGCGCCGACCAGCGCATCCACGCACAGCGCGGCGGTATAACCGGCGGTGCCTATCGCCATCGCCTGCCGCTCGTCAAAGGCGGCGGGCAGCGGCACCAGCCAGTC
>JBGSLI010000519.1:0-5466 GCA_041740775.1 Alteraurantiacibacter sp.
AGCGCGGCGAGCAGGCCGGGCCAGTCGAGCGGGGCGGGCAGTTCGCGCGCACCCTCGCCCGCCAGATCGGCGAGTCTGCCGAGGAAGACCACGGTCACTGCCATACACTATCCTTCGTCATTGCGAGGAGCCAAAGGCGACGAAGGAATCCAGTCCTGCCGCTGGATCGAGGCATAACGGCGGAACTGGATTGCTTCGCCACGCTCGCAATGACGAGGGTTCATTTCACCCCCCCGTCACCGACATGTGCCTGTCCTGTGCGGGCGCGGCACCTTCGGCGATGCGGAAATGGTGGCGTTCGGGCTTGATCCGCATCGCTTCATCCAGCGCGGCGGCAAGATTGGCATCGGGCGCATCGGAACGCAGCGCGGCGCGCAGATCCACCTTTTCCGCCCCGCCGAGGCAAGCGTAAAGCTGCCCCGTGGCGGTCACGCGGATGCGGTTGCAGCCGGCGCAGAAATTGTTGGTGAGCGGGGTGATGAAGCCAAGCCGCCCGCCGGTTTCGCGCACGGTAACATAACGCGCCGGGCCACCGGTGCGCCATCCGCTCTCCTCCAGCGTGAAGCGCTCCTCCAGCCGATCACGCACAGCGGGCAGCGGCAGATAATGATCCACCCGTTCGCCATCGACCTCGCCCAGCGGCATCACCTCGATCAGCGTCAGATCGTGGCCATTGGCGTGTGCCCATTCGACAAGGAAGGGGATTTCCTCCTCGTTCAGCCCCTTCAGCGCCACGGTATTGATCTTGACCTGCAATCCGGCCGCCTTTGCCGCCGCGATTCCGCGCAAAACCTGCACCAGCCGGTCACGCCGCGATAGCTGCGCGAACAGCAATCCATCCATCGTATCGAGGCTGACATTGATCCGCCGCACGCCCGCTGCAAACAGCGGCGCGGCAAATTCCTCCAGCCTTGTGCCATTGGTGGTGAGCGTCAGTTCCTCCAGCCCGCCATGTCCCTTTGGCCCCAACCTGCGCCCCAGCGCCTGCACCAGTTCGATCACATCGCGCCGCACCAGCGGCTCGCCCCCGGTGAGGCGGATGCGGGTGATCCCGCGATCGATGAAGGCGAGGCCCAGCCGGTGCAGTTCCTCCAGGCTCAGGACTTCCTTCTTGGGCAGGAAGGTCATGCGTTCGGGCATGCAATAGGAACAGCGCAGATCGCAGCGATCGGTCACCGACAGCCGCAGGTAGGAAATGCGGCGGTCAAAGGCATCGACGAGGGGTTTGGCGCAGGACATTCTCTACCATCTAGCGATCCGTGCAGGAATTGCCATCGGTTCGCAGCATCTGCCCGGTCACACCGGGGGCCGATTTGAGATAGTCGAGCACCGGCCTGATATTCTCGCCTGCTGCTGCCGCGATACCATTCACCAGCATCGGGGCGCATTCGCGGGCCAATTGCCGGATCGCGCTTTGTCGCCATTCTTCGTGCGTGTAATCGGCGTGCGGGAGGGCGATGATCACACCATCGTATCGGTCGGACGGCGTTGGGTGATGCGCGGCAATGTCAGCCGCCAAACCGCTCATATCTGCATATTCGCGCACCTCCGGAACGCACTTGCGCAAAAACTCCGCCGCCGCGTCCAGGGGATTGTCCGGCCACCCCCAGCCACGATATTCAAGAACGGCGATCACCGCCGCTCGCGCGTCAGGGTTATGCCGATCTTCTCGCCCGCCTCGCTCAGCGCCAGCTTGACGATCTTCACCTGCACCTCTTCCACCCGCGCATCCTGCAGGAACAGTGTTTCGCAAACGTGATCGGCCACCGCCTCGATCAGCTTGTAATGGGTGTTGCCCAGCGCTTCGGAACAGGCGAATTTCAGATCCATGTAATTCTTGCTGGCGGCAAGCGGGGTGTCGGCATCGAAAAAGCGCTGCGCCTTCAGCCGTGCCCGCACGGTGAAACGCAGCGGCTGCGGGCGTCCGGTTTCTTCCGAATAGATGCCGGTGTGAACGTCATGCTCGAAATCGGCGAGCTCGAGGTAGAGGCTGTCTGCCATGATGCGCGCGGAAATGGCAGCGCGCGGCGGGATTGGCAAGCCGGACGATAACGGGATGGCGGCAGGTCGGCGGCGAAATCACGGTGGTGCGCTTGCCGGTTGACCTTGCCCCCGCCGCAGGTGCAGACCTCTCCGCAAAACTGCGTGGAGACGGTGCATGGGCGAAGAAACGACGATGAACGAGGCAGAACCGGCAGGTGCCACCCGCGAAGCACGGGGGAAAAAGGCGATGCGCTGGCTGGGCAATTGCGTGCTCGGCGGGGCGCTGGTGCTGATCGTGATCGTGGTGGTGGCGGCAGTGCTCGCCCGCTATGATGTGATCGGCAAGCTGGCAGGCTTCGCGCCCTTCTACATCGCGCTCAATCCCGCGCGCGCGCTCACCATCATCGGCGTGATCTTCCTCGTCATCGGCATCGTGCGCAAAACCGGCGGGGTGTGGAAACTGGCGCTGGGCACCGCGCTGTCGGCCGCGCTTCTGGCGGCGATCTATGCCATGCTGGTGATCCCCGGCGGCAAGGTGCCGCCGATCCACGACATAACCACCAATGTCGAAAGCCCGCCGCAATTTGCCGCGCTGGATGTGGAATCGGTCAGCACCGGGCCGTTCAGCCGCCAGGAATGGCGCGCGTTCCACGAAAGCGCCTATGCCGATATCGGCGCGATCGTGATCGACAAGGCTCCGGCACAGGTGCTGGCCGATGCGCAGGCGCTGGCACAGGATCGCGGCTGGGAAATCGCCGCCTACGATGCCGAAGCAGGCCGCCTGGAGGCGACCGCGACCGCAGGCTTCGTGCGCTTTCGTGATGATGTGGTGGTGCAGGTGACCCCGGTGGCCGATGGCAGCACGCGGGTAGACATGCGCAGCGTCAGCCGCGTCGGGGTGAGCGATATCGGCTACAACGCCGCGCGGATCAGGCAATTCCTCACCGATCTGCAAGCGGTGGGCTAGCGCCAGAACCTGATGGGGCAAGAACCCAAAGGCGGGAAAACGGATTGTGGTGCTGCTGGGGAGGATTGAACTCCCGGCCTCACCCTTACCAAGTCCCAAAGAGCTGTTTCGCGGAGCTCCGTAGGCTTCCCGAAGCGGTCCCTCTCGTGTACTGTTGACCAGCGAAAACATTAGGCTTTCTAAGCACTTAGCCCTACGTAGGCCTCCGTCCGAAAGCGGACGAAAGCAGACGGGAGGCGACTCGGGGTTCGGATTTTCTGGGGTAGATTTCTACCCGATCTGTACCCCGGGGGATAAGGAGGCGACAGGCGGCAAATTTGCTCGTGTCATTGGTCCGGGCATAATGAGAGCCTTTGCGCGCTCACTAAATTGTCTTTCGGCCAAGAATCCCTACATTGGGTCGGCCTCCAACTCCGCAACGCGAGCTTTAATGACAGAGCAGAAATATCCCGCGCCACCGATCATAGATTCGGTCATCGAGCTGAGATTCCAAAGTCCGATGCCGCCGCATGAATTTGAGAGGGTTGCGAAAAAGCTGGCTTCCGAATACCCTCACCATGAGATTGGCGAAGAGGCCGAAGTCGAAGTGCGTGTTACGTCAGGTGAGATAACCCCCATCCTCAGTACGCCCCGGCGAGTCCATACTCTTTCAACTGATGACCAAACGAACCGCGTTCGGTTCGATCCCCACAAGATTTTTTGGAGCTGCCTTCCACCTTATGAAGGCTGGGAACGTCTAGAGGGAAGACTCTTTCGAGATTTGGCTTGTTTCCCTAAGAGGCTGGGCTTTCCGGCGATTAGCCGGATCGGCGTGCGATTCAGAAACCGGCTGGATGTACCTTTGAATGAGACAGGTGTGGCATCGTACGAGGATTACATCGCTGTAAATATCGAGTTGCCCGAGATTTTTGATCCCCATGACGGTTATGTCTGGAAGGTCGTCAAAAACTTCAGGGACCGACCGCTGAGCGCGACTGTGAGCTCCGGCGTTATCGCTCCTGAGATACCGAAAACTGTTGCGATTTTGTTGGACATAGATGTTTATATGCAGAAGGAACTGCCCTCCTCGCTTGAGGAGTTAAAGGGCGCGCTCGCAATGATGCGCGATTTGAAGAATGAAATTTTTGAAATTTGCGTAACTGATAAAGCACGGGAGGGCTTCACTTGAAGGGGCAATTGGACTTCTCTTCACAGACTGCGGTTGAAGGTATTGCTAATCTACCCTGGGGTAGCGCGAGCGGAAGCGAAGCCGTGGTCAAAAGTTTCGACTTTGGATTGGCTCCACGAGAGAGAACGCAGGTTGTTTTTCAACGCGTCGCCGAGCGTACAGAGTCGATTGCAGAGCGCCTATTTGATGCAACCGCTGGTGCAAAAATTTGGGCTTCCAGCGTTGCAATGAAGCTCGACCGGGGCACGCGTGACCGTCTCTTCAGGCAATTGGACAATTTACACAGCTTGGACGAGTGGTTCGATGGTGATGCACCCGTCGCGCTTGATTCATTCAAGTCCTTTGTGCGCGCAATTATCCTTAGGGTAATCGGAGGAAAGCCCGGCCTTTCACTCACCCCGGATGGCAACCTGATAGCCCTTTGGTCCGTTGAAGGTGCGAAGCTTGTTATCGAGTTTCAGCCGAGCAATCTTGCTCGTTACCTATGGTCACAAACGGTTGACGGCGAACTTGAGCGGGCAGCGGGCACAACCAAAATTGATCGGCTTTCAACCGTCTTAGCCCCTCTACAAGAGAAGAGCTGGTTCATTGGTAGCTAGAAGGCACCTGCCGAAAAGCGATCATGTAATGCGATATGTGCAATACGCGCGACAAGATCGAGACCCCGATACAGGCGCGTTTCGAGGAATTGCGCCTGGCGCTTTCATGTTGGGGGTCAAAGACCGCGGCGGTATGTCCGTTACTTGGGTAGAGTATTTTGGCCCATTCGGGATCGCGGCAAAAAAGGCGGCAGCAATCGCCTTCCGGGAGAGTCAGCCAAGCAAGAAGATTGGTGCGAAAGCAGTCTTCGCCACCGGGAACGTTCAAAGGATATTGGACGCGGGGTCAGCATTCTCGAAAGCATTGCGGGTGGTACACGATCCTGTGTCCGACAACCGGGGACACTCTGAAGTCCGCCACTTCGAAGACGATGAGTTGGAATTGTTGGATTTACTCGCAAGCGACGTTTTTTCCGACATCAATCATGTGGCGAATTTAGGCCTTCCAAAGGTTTGAGAGCCGCCGAGGGCTTCCCTTCACCGCAAATCCCTGCTGGCAAACGAAGGGATCACACACACCCCCTTTTTCCATACGTATTCCATACTGAGTAGAGGGGTCGTAAATAAACCATTGAAAAATGGTGCTGCTGGGGAGGATTGAACTCCCGACCTCACCCTTACCAAGGGTGCGCTCTACCACTGAGCTACAGCAGCATCCGGCCCGGCCCCGGCGGTCCCGGCGGGCAGGGGCGCGCTATTGGCGCAGGGCGGGCGAAAGTCAAGCCAAGCTTGAGCGCGGGCGCGCCTTG
>JBGSLI010000520.1:0-8024 GCA_041740775.1 Alteraurantiacibacter sp.
GCGATCAGTTCGGGCGGCAGGTCGAAATCGAACAGGTCAACGCGCATCGGGGCACACACCCGGCCACACACCAGGCAAGCCGGTCACTCTCCGGTCACTCGGAGATTGCTGTGTTCAGCATGTCGAGCGTGATCGTCTCCACCGGCTGCGCGGCTTGCGGCATTGCCTGCGGCAGTCCGTCGGCGGCGATGCTCGCCTGCAGGATGCGCGTGGGATTGCCCGGCGGTTCGCCGCGCGCAATCGCATCCACGGCGGCCATGTTGGAAATCACCCGGCCAAAATTGGTATAGCGCCGATCGAGCGCGAAGCGCGGATAGAAGACGATGAAAAACTGGCTGTTGGCGCTGTTTTCATCATCGGCGCGGGCCATCGAAACACTGCCGCGCACATGCGGCAGGAAATTGAATTCCTTTGCCAGATCGGGAAGCGTCGATCCGCCCTGCCCGGTGCCGGTGGGATCGCCCGATTGCGCCATGAAGCCATCGATCACGCGGTGGAAAGGATTGCCATTGTAGAACCCCTCGCGCGTCAACTGCTTGATCCGTTCGACATGATTGGGTGCCCAGGCAGGCATCAGCCTGATCGCCACCCGTTCACCGGTCGACAGGTCGAGCAGGAGGATGTTTTCCGGGTCTTCGGCCATGTCGAAGCTTACCCTGATCGGCAGTTCCGCAGCCGCGACATTGGCGGCTTCGACCCGGTCGACCGCAGGCGCGAGCACGGTTTCCTGCGCCAGTGCGGGAGTGGAAATGTTGAGGACAGCGGCAAGGGCCGCCAGCGCGAAGGTGCGAAACATGATTTCCGTCTCGTTAGGATTGCTGGATCGGCGGCGTGTTACGGGAGCCGGGATGACAGTTCAATGAACATATCGCCCGCTGTTGTAAGTCTTCGCGCAGGGGGAGACCTCGGCCCTTGTGCGCACACTCACGAGATCCCCGCCTGCGCGGGAAGTCGGCTTTCATTTAATAATCGCCCCTGCGCCCCAATTCCGCCACCCGCTCTTCCACCTGCGCCTTTACCGAAGGGCTGACGAAAGGCGCGATATCGCCGCCGTAAAGCGCGATTTCCTTGACCAGCTTGGAGGCGATCGGCTGGAGCGAAACATCGGCCATCAGGAAGACGGTTTCGATGCCTGCGTTGATTTGCTGGTTCATCCCCGCCATCTGATATTCATATTCGAAATCGGCCACCGCGCGCAGGCCCCGGACGATGACGCTGGCGCCTTCGTGCTCGGCAAATTTCATCAGCAGCGCGTCAAAACCGCGAATCTCGACGTTTTTCAGCCCCAGCCCGGCGATCTCGCGCTTCATCATCGCCATCCGTTCCTCGGTGGAGAACATCGGGTCTTTGGAAGGATTGGTAGTGACGCCGATAATCAGCCGGTCAACCAGCCTGCTCCCGCGCCGGATGATATCGGCATGGCCCAGCGTGCAGGGATCGAAAGTGCCCGGATAGATGCCGATGCGAGTGCCGCTCACCGATCCCGCTCCACAATAAACTTCGCCAGCGCCCGCAGCAAATCGGCCTCGCTGCCATGTCCGGCAAGGTGGCCCACCGCCTGTTCGGACAGCGCCCGCGCCTGCGCCCGCGCATTGTCTGCACCCATCAGCGAAACGAAGGTGGCCTTTCCCGCCTGCGCATCCTTGCGCAGCGCCTTGCCCGCCAGTTCCTCGTCGCCCTGCTCGTCGAGAAGATCGTCGGCGATCTGGAAGGCGAGGCCGATATCGCGGGCGTAGGCGCGCAGATGCGCCCTGCCCTCATCCGGAACCCGGCCCAGAATCGCGCCCATTTCCACCGCCGCCCCCAGCAGCGCGCCGGTTTTCAGCTGTTGCAGCCGCGTGACCGCGTGCAGATCGAATTCAATGCCCTTCTGTTCCGCCGCGATATCCATCATCTGGCCGCCCGCCATGCCCTTGTGCCCGCTGGCGGTGGCGAGCGCGTGGACCAGTTCGGCGCGGATGTAGGGATCGCTGCTCACCTTCGCCCCGGCGAGGATTTCGAATGCCAGCGCGTGCAGCGAATCGCCCGCCAGCACGGCGGTCGCATCGTCAAACTGCCGGTGGACGGTGGGCTTTCCGTGGCGCATGGCGTCATCATACATGCACGGCAAATCATCATGGATTAGAGAATAGACGTGGATCGCCTCGATCGCGCAGCCCGCATGGACGGCCGAAGCGCGGCTGGCACGATACATTTCCGCCACAGCCACCAGCAGCAACGGGCGCACCCTTTTGCCCCCGCCAATCGCAGCATAGCGCATGGCTTCCACCAGCCGGGCCGATTTGTCGTCGGGAACAGGCAGCACAGCGTCGAACACATCGTCGATCTCGCGCTGGATGCGCTGAAACCCGCGGCCGAGCGCGTCTTCGGCGATCAACAGTTCCACCGCCCCCTCCCGCGTTCAACCGGCATCGAAGGGCACGGTGCCCTGCGGACCGAGATTTCCCTGGCCGTCCGGCCCGGTCACGATCTTGTCGATCCGTTCCTGCGCCGCGTCCAGCCGCGCCTGGCAATGGCGGCGCAGCTTCTCGCCCCGTTCATACAGATCGATCGACTGGTCGAGCGGGACATCCCCGCTTTCGAGACGGCGCACCACGTCTTCGAGCGCGCGCAGCGCATCTTCAAACGTCATTGCGGAAATATCGGAAGCAACTTCGGCCATGCGCATGATCATTGGCGGTGCCGGGGCGCAGGGTCAAGCGGCGGCGCATTCATGGCGGATGCGAAGACGTGGATTTTGGCTTGGCTCCCAATGCGGAAGGGCCGGCATCGGGCGTGATTTTCCGGCTTGTCAGCCTTGCTGGATCGGCGCAATTCGACAGCCTGGGGAATGGGGGAAATGCCGATGAAATCGGGCATGCAGCGCAAACTTGCCGGGCCGGGGCTGTTATTCACTGGCGCGGCCATCGGCACTTCGCATCTGGTCCAGTCGACCCGCGCCGGAGCGCTGTTCGGGCTGGCGCTAGTAATCGTGATCGTGCTCGCCAATCTGCTCAAATACCCCGCCTACCGCTTCGGAGTGGATTTTGCCCATGCGCGAGGAAGATCGCTGCTGACCGGCTATCGCGAACTGGGCAATTGGGCGCTGGTGCTGTTTCTGGTGCTGGTAACGCCGCTGGTGCCGATCATCTGGGCCGCGCTGGGGGCGGCAACGGCGGGCATCGCCACGGTCATCTTCGGGCCGGTGGCGAGCGTTCTGGTGCTCGCGGCAATCATCCTCGTCGGCTCGGCGCTGCTGCTGCTGATCGGCGGCTATCGCCTGCTTGACAAGGTGAATGCTCTGCTGCTCGCCTTTCTCGTCATCGCCACATTGATCACCACCATCATGGTGCTGCCGCGCGTGGAATGGGCAACGCTGGTGGATTTTTCGTGGACAAGGCAAACCGCCGCGCTGCTGTTCATCGTCGCGCTGGCGGGCTTCATGCCCAATCCGATGGACGTGTCGGTCGCGCTGTCGCTGTGGAAGGTGGAAGCCGATCACCTCATTGACGAAAACGCCCGCCCCGCGCTTGCCGATGCCCGGCGGAGCTTCTTCTGGCCCTATCTGCTGACAGCTTTCATGGCGGTGTGTTTCTGCATCATGGGCGCAGGGGTGATGCATCCGCAGGGAATCGCCCCGCTGGCGGATGCTCCGGGCTTTGCCGGTCAGGTGGTGAACCTCTACCGCGAGGCGCTTGGCCCCGGCGCAGCCTTTCTTGCCGCCCTGTCCGCGCTTTCGGTCATGCTGACCGCGGTAATCGCGGGAATCGACGCCTACGCCCGCGTTTTCGGTGCATCGCTGGCCATTTTCCAGGGGCGTGCGGACATGTCCTACACGCGGCGCGAATATGCCGGCTTCTGCATCCTGTTCATCGCCATCGCGCTGGTGGTGGTGTTCACCCTCTTGTCCGACCTCACGACTTTTCTCGACGTGGTGACATCGGCCAGTTTCGTGATCGCGCCGCTGGTGGCGCTGCTCAACCATCTGGTGATGACGCGCTGCGAAATGCCGGACGAAGCGCGACCTTCCGCTTTCGCGCTGGTCCACAACGGGATCGCCATCGTAGTCATGGCCGCACTGGCGATAGTGTATTTCGTGCTGGTATGAGGCCTGTGCCTGCGGCTCACCACGGCGCGGGATATTTGCATCGGGCGACTAGCCGCAATCAACCGGGGCCGCTAATGGCATCGGCATGTCAGAAATCACTCCCGAAATCACCCCCGACATCGTCGCCCAGCACGGGCTGTCGGAAGACGAATACGCCCGCGTTCTGCACGCGCTGGGGCGCGCGCCCAATCTGGTGGAGCTGGGCATATTTTCGGTCATGTGGTCCGAACATTGCAGCTACAAGAGTTCGCGGCTGCATCTGAAGAAACTGCCGACCGAGGCGCCGTGGGTGATCTGCGGACCCGGTGAGAATGCGGGCGTGATCGCTATCGGCGCAGGGCCGGATGGCAAACCGCAGGCGGCGATCTTCAAGATGGAGAGCCACAACCACCCCTCCTATATCGAACCCTATCAAGGCGCGGCGACGGGCGTGGGCGGGATCTTGCGGGACGTATTCACAATGGGCGCGCGGCCCGTGGCCAATGCCAATGCGCTGCGTTTCGGGCGGCCCGATCATCCCAAGATGAAGCATCTGGTGCAGGGCGTGGTGGCCGGCATCGGCGGATACGGCAATTGCGTGGGCGTGCCCACGGTGGCGGGCGAAACCAATTTCCACCCGGCCTATGACGGCAATATCCTCGTCAACGCAATGACCGTGGGCGTGGCCGATGCGGACCGGATTTTCTACAGCGCCGCCACCGGCGTGGGCAATCCGATCGTCTATGTCGGCTCCAAGACCGGGCGCGACGGCATCCACGGCGCCACCATGGCCAGCGCCGATTTCGAAGAGGATGCCGATGCCAAGCGCCCTACGGTGCAGGTGGGCGATCCGTTTACCGAAAAGCTGCTGATCGAGGCGTGCCTGGAACTGATGGCCACCGACGCCATCGTCGCCATTCAGGATATGGGCGCGGCGGGCCTCACCTCCTCCAGCGTGGAAATGGCCACCAATGGCAAGGCGGGCATCCGGCTGGATATGGACAAGGTGCCGTGCCGCGAAGAGGGCATGACGCCATATGAAATGATGCTGAGCGAGAGCCAGGAGCGGATGCTGATGGTGCTGAAGCCCGGCCGCGAAGGACAAGCCGAGGCGATTTTCACCAAGTGGGAACTCGATTTCGCGGTAATCGGCGAAGTTACCGATGTGCATGAGGACGGGGGCCACATGGTGCTCGAATGGGGCGGCGAGGTGGTATGCGATATTCCGCTCGGCCCGCTCGCCGCCGATGCGCCGCTGTATGACCGGCCCTATCTCAGCCGAGAGGAATATACCCGATGGGCGGGCATCGCGCCGATGCAGGACCGGCCCGACACAAGTGATGCGGGCGCGGATCTGCTCAAATTGCTGGCCAGCCCCAACCTCTCATCGCGCCAATGGATCGCGCAGCAATATGATTCGCAAGTGGGCGCCGATACGCTGCAAACCGGCGGCGATGCGGGCGTGGTGCGGGTGCATGGCACGAAGAAGGCGCTGGCGATCACCACCGATTGCACCCCGCGCTATGTCTTTGCCGATCCTTACGAAGGCGGCAAGCAGGCGATTGCCGAAGCATATCGCAATCTGTGCAGCGTGGGAGCGCGGCCATTGGCGGTGACCAATTGCCTCAATTTCGGAAATCCGCAGCGGCCCGAAATAATGGCGCAATTCGTCCACGCGCTCGAAGGCATGGGCGCGGCCTGCCGGGCGCTCGACTTCCCCATCGTTTCGGGAAATGTCAGCCTGTATAATGAAAGCAAGGCAACCGGTGGCGGCTCGTCGATCCTGCCCACGCCCGCGATTGGCGGCGTGGGCCTGATCGACGATTATGCGCAGATGATGACGATGCCGTTCAAGGCGGCAGGCGAAGTGATCTATCTGATCGCGCCCGAAGCATGGGCAACGCCCGATCCCGAACAATCGCATCTGGGAAAATCGCTGTGGCTGGCCGAAGTGCACGGGCGCGACGAAGGCCGCACCCCGCCCACCGATCTGACGCTGGAAAAGGCCGCGGGGCGGATCGTGCGGCAATTGATCGCCGAAGGGCTGGTGAGCGCGGTTCACGACATTTCCGACGGCGGGCTGGCGGTGGCGCTGGCGGAAATGGCGATGGCATCGGGCATCGGCGCCGATGTGGCTTGCGGCGAAGGTTTCACCCCGGCGCAATGGTGGTTCAGCGAGGATCAGGGACGCTATGTCATCACCGTGCCCGATACCGATGCGCTTAACCGCGCGCTGGCGCAGGGCACCGAGGATGACGAGACAGCGGCGGTCGGCTTCACCCGCATCGGCGTGACCGGGGGCGACAGCCTGCTGGGCGTGAAGCTGAGTGACATCAAGGCAGCGCACCGCAGCTTCTTTGGCGAATGGATGGAAGCTTAGGCCCCCTCTTTCGCGGCGACCACGTGAAAACTGCCGCTGGCGCGCATCAGCAGTCGGCCTTGCGCTCCCCCGCTGCGGACCCGGCAATCGAGCGTGATCGTGCTGCGCCCCGCGCGCAGCACTTCCACTTCGGCCTCCACCCAATCACCTGCGCGCGCAGGCGCAAGGAAATCGGCGGTCAACCCCTGCGTTACCGCATATTGCCCCTTCGGTGCAGCGCACCCCGCCGCCAGCGTGAAGGCGGTATCCACCAGCGTCAGCAGCATTCCGCCATGCGCCGATCCGATGGCGTTGGCGTGGCGATCCTCCACCCGCAGGCCGACAACGATATTCTCCGCGCGCCGTGCCCAATAGAGCGGGCCGACCAGATCGTGAAACCGCCCAAATGGCCGCATCGGCAGGAAGCCTTCGGGCGCCTGGAATTCCTCAGTCATGCCCGGCAGCCCAATCGCGGCGCGCTATATCCAGAAGGTCAAGCAGATTGGCAAGATCGCCACGATCGATCCAGCCGTTCGCTGCCGCGCGCGCCTTGGGCTTGGCGCGATAGGCAATGCCGTAGGTGGCGGCCTGAAGCATCGGAATATCGTTCGCCCCGTCTCCTGCCGCCATGCTTACCGCGTTCGGCCCACGCCGGGCGATTTCGCTTTCCAGCACCATGCGCTTGGTGGCGCTGCCGCAGATTCCGCCCACCAGCCCGCCGGTCAGCCGCCCGCCTGCCACCTCCAGCCGGTTGCCGACCACGCGATCGAACCCCAATTGCGCGCCCACCGCATCGGCAAAATGGTGAAAGCCGCCCGTCACCAGCACGGTGCGGCAGCCCAGTTTCCCAAGCGTTGCGATCAGCACGCGCGCGCCTTGGGTCGGGCGGATACGTTCGGCAAGGCAGCGCGATATCGCATCCTCGCCCAGCCCCGCCAGCAGGCCCACGCGCTCGCGCAAGGCCGCCTCGAAATTCAGCTCGCCCTGCATCGCACGTTCGGTGATCGCAGCGATCTGCGGCTTCAGCCCGGCGTAATCGGCCAGTTCGTCGATGCATTCCTGCCCGATCATGGTCGAATCCATGTCCGAAACGAAGATATCGGGCGGCCTGATCGCATCGCGGGAAATGATCGCATCGCCGGGGCCGAAATGCGCATCCAGCGCGGCGCGCAACCGCGCCATATCGTCTCCCGGCGATTCGATCTGAAGCACATCGCCGCAGGAATCGAGCATTACCGCATTGGCCACCGGCACATCGGTATCGGCCAGCGCGGCGGTCAGGCCTTTGATGCCCCTTTCGACACGCGATGGCTCTGCTATCAGCCGGGCGATGAGCAAATCGGATACTCCTATGCGCAAACAGGTGGCGCTCATTGCAGGGCCTACCGCCAGCGGCAAGAGCGATCTGGCGATAAGGCTGGCACAGGCGCTGGCGACGGCGGATCGCCCGGCGGTGGTGATCAATGCCGATAGCGCGCAGGTCTATGCCGATCTGCACGTGCTTTCCGCCCGCCCGCCTGAGGCGGAGATGGCGGGTATTCCGCATCGGCTATTCGGCGCGTGGGACGGGGCAGAACCGTGTTCGGCAGCGGATTGGGC
>JBGSLI010000521.1:0-1892 GCA_041740775.1 Alteraurantiacibacter sp.
GCGCCTTGCGCGCCAGCGCCAGCGCCGGGCCGTCCGATCCGCCCACCAGTTCCACCACCACGTCCACATCCGCGCGCACGGCAAAGGCGGTCATGTCGTCTTCCCAGGCATAGGCCGCCAGATCGACCCCGCGATCCTTCAGGCGATCGCGCGCAGTAACCGCCACGATCTCGATCGGGCGACCGGCGCGGCGCGCGATCAATTCGCCGTTTTCGGCCAGCAGACGAATCACGCCCGCCCCCACCGTGCCCAGCCCCGCCAGCGCGATTCGCAATGAGTCTGCCATAAATCTCCGTCTCGAATGACAATGCGCGGCGGGCGTTAGTCAGGCGCGCGCCGCTTGGCCAGCAGGGATGGCCAGCTGGGGTTGCCGAACAGCGTCAGCTGAAGCGCCGCTCGCACGGGCCAAGCTCGGCCAGCACAAAGGCATAATCTTCGCGCGCCTGGCGGCGCGAATCGCGATCGGTCTGAAGAAAAGCGCTTTCGGCCAGTTCTCCGGGCAGGAAGCAGGCGAACCGGAACCAGGCGAGCGTTTCGGGTTCGGGCGGGCGCGCCGACGAATCGACGATCTCGCCCAGCGACACCCCCCATTGCGGAGCGAATCCAGGGCGGCGCACCACTGTGAGCGAGACTGGCGCGCCGTTGGCGGTTTCCACGAACATCTGCGTTTCCGATTCGCCCACCAGATTGCCCGGAACCGAAATCACGTCGCGCACGCCGGTAATCACGGGCGGGGCATCGGCGGCGGCGAGCTGGCGCAGCACCCGCCGCACCCGCTCCTCGATCACCGGGCCGTGCGCAAACATCGCGCGCGAGGAAACCAGTTGCACTTCGCCGGGACGCGCGCGCACCGAATCTGCGAAAATCACGAAATCGCGCTCCTCCCAATCGGGCGCGCGGCCATCCGCCGTGCGATCCGCATCGGTTACGAAGATGAGCGATTCGCCGATCCCTGTGGCCGAGGAAAGCAGGTTGCGGGTGAGCGATTCGAGATAGAGCCGCACCCGGTCGGGCGGAACATCGGGCGCGCGCTCGGGCGGAAAAGCCCTCTGGTCCGCTACGGAAACGATCGCCACCAGATCGGCTTCGAGCGCGAAAGTCACGAGATCGGCGTAGGTGGGGGCCTGTTCGGGCGCTGCTTCAAACACCTGCGGCGCGGCGGCAATTGTGCGTGTCTGTGCCGGGAGCGCGGTGGAACAGGAGGCCAGTATCGCACCCGCCAGCGCCATCAGCGCAAGGCGATAGGGGCGGCCGGGATGGGAGGGGTGGCGGCGCCATCCGCCCGCTGCTGTCCGCCGCAGGATGAGGTATGGAACGCTATTCCGTATCGCTTGCATCATGCCTTCATCCTGCCCCGCCATTGCCGCAAATGGCAAGGGCGGAGTGGTAAGGCGATGAGGCGTGAATCGCGACTGAACCGATAAACCGTTTGCCCAGACCCCTTCGGCTGGTTAAGAGGCCGACTTGCAGCGGGTAAGCAGAACAAAATATTTTACAGCTGTTGCCAAACGGGCACATAGGTGTCGTGAACCGTAAAGCATTCCAAGCCGAAAACGGTCTGGACAAGATTGAACTGCGACTGGCAGAATGCGAATTCTGCTGATCGTGAAAGCCGGGACTCCCCGGCGTTTGAAACGGAGTGAAGGGACTGGATGGCTTACGCTGACCAAGAAATGAGCGGTAGTCGCATTGTCGCGATTATCATCGTTGCCCTCATCCACATTGGGCTTGGCTATCTGCTGATTACCGGACTCGCCTATTCGGCGGTGAAGGACATGGTAGAGCGGGTAACCACTGTGGATATTGAGGAGCCGGAACCACCGGAGCCGGAGGAGGAACCGCCGCCGCCGGAAGAAAATGTCGCGCCGCCGCCGCCCGTTGCGCCGCCGCCG
>JBGSLI010000522.1:0-5369 GCA_041740775.1 Alteraurantiacibacter sp.
CGCAGGGGTTTGCCGATATTGGCGATGCGCCGCAGCCCGATCTGTGGCCACTTTGGGATATGCTGGGGGATACGCCGGTGCTGGCACTGCGCGGCGCATTGTCGGACCTGCTCACGCCCGATACTCTGGCGCAGATGGAACAACGCCACGCCGGACCTTTCGCCGCCGTCACCGTGCCCGGCCGCGGCCACGCCCCGCTGCTCGACGAGCCCAACGCACTTGCCGCCATCCAGGCCTTCCTGAAGGACCATTGCCCATGACCGCGACCACCGCCGCAAGGCGCGATCCGCACCGCAATGTGGTGCTGGCCATGCTGCTGGTGGTGTATATCTTCAATTTCGTCGACCGGCAGATCCTGTCGATCCTGGCGGCACCGATCCAGGCCGATCTGCAACTGGACGATGCGCAGATGGGGCTGCTGGGCGGGCTGGCCTTCGCGCTGCTCTATTCCACCATGGCGGTGCCGCTGGCGGCGCTGGCAGACCGAACCAGCCGCAGCTGGGTGATCGCAATATCGCTGGCGGCGTGGAGCGGATTTACCGCCATCTGCGGGCTGGCGCAGAACTTCTGGCAGATCTTCCTTGCCCGGCTGGGCGTGGGGATCGGCGAGGCGGGCGGAGTAGCGCCATCCTACGCGCTGATCGGCGATTACTTTCCCAGCTCGCAGCGCGCCACCGCGCTATCGGTCTATTCGCTCGGTATCCCCATCGGATCGGGCCTTGGCGTATTGCTGGGCGGTTATATCGCCGCCACGGTGGACTGGCGTAGCGCCTTTTTCACCGTCGGCCTGATGGGCGTTGTAATCGTGCTGCCGTTCAAACTGCTGGTGCGTGACAAGGCGAAACTGCCACCGGCACCTGATGCCGCCGCCCCGCCCGCGCAGCCCAGCTTGCGCGAAACGGCGGCGGTGCTGGCGCGCAAGCGATCCTTCTGGTTCCTCTCCTTCGGCGCGGCCACGTCCTCCATGCTCGGCTACGGCATCGCCTTCTGGCTGCCCAGCCTGCTGATCCGCAGCTTCGGCTTCAGCCTGGTCGAGGCATCGCAATTCTTCGGCGCACTGCTCTTGATCGGCGGGGTGGTGGGCGTGATGGCGGGCGGATTGCTGGCCGACCGGCTGGGCAGCCGCGACCGCGCCTTCTATTCGTGGCTGCCGGGCGTGGGCTTCTTCCTTGGCGCACCATTGTTTGCAGCAGGCATAATGAGCAGCGACGCACAGCTTGCCTTCCTGCTGTTCCTGTTGCCGCAGGCGCTGGCCTATGTCTGGCTCGGCCCGGTGCTGTCGGCGGTCCAGCATCTGGTGGTGCCCGCCGCCCGATCCACCGCCTCGGCGCTGTTCCTGCTGATCAACAACCTCATCGGGCTGGGTGGCGGGATCTATGCGCTGGGGGCGCTGTCCACCTTCCTTGCGCCCACTTACGGCGATCAGGCGCTGCGCTATTCGATGCTTTACGCATTGGCCCTGTATGGCGTGGCGGCGCTGCTGATGGCGCTGGCGGGGCCGCACCTGCGCAAGGACTGGGTTGCCGAATAGCACCTGCGGCGACAGGCAACCGCGCAACTTCGAAATCGCTATCTCCCAGGGAAACGATATGCCGCATATCGTTTAGCAATATTACTGATTGACAATATGCCGCGACTCGGGCATATCGATCATCAATAACCCACATCAAGGAGATCGATAATGTCACGCTTCACCACCAACACTCTCGCCGCGCTCGTCGCCGTCATCATCACCGCCACCAGCCTTGTCGCCATCACCGACGTGCCCGGCCAGCCGCACCTCGCGCTGATCACCGCGCCGGCGCTGGCGTGATCGGGAAAACCAAGAAAGGAGACCTTGCATGACCAGCTTCAAATCCGACCCGCTGCTGATGATCGCCGGGGGCATTCTCTGGTTCATTCTGGGGGTCATCGTCTTTGCCGGAGTGATCGTGGCGATCTGCATTCCAGGCGTGCTGATCATCGGCGGAGAATTTGGAGGCGCTGCGGACCTGTCGTCGCTCACTCCTTCCATGCGATGGATGATCGTGCTGTTGCTCGCGGGCGTTGCCGGGGTTCTCTACCTCGGCTGGCGCTTCTTCAGGGCGATGCAGGCCATCCTGCGCAGTGTGGGCGAAGGCGATCCCTTCATCCCCGTCAATGCCGACCGGCTGACGCTGATGGCGTGGATCATGCTCGCGATCAATCTCCTCTCGATCCCGCTGGCAGTTCTGGGGGTGAATATCGCCGAGCTGGCAGGCGAGGCCGATGTCCATACCGAGGCGGATTTCGATGCGGGTGGCATCGTCCTTATCCTCACCATGTTCATCCTCGCCAGCGTGTTCCGCAAGGGCACGCAGATGCGCGAAGATCTGGAAGGGACCGTGTGATGGGAAATGAGACGGAAGGAACCAATATCATGGTCAAATTGGACGATTTGCTCCACGCCCGGCGCATGACGCTGACCGAATTGGCCGAGCGCGTCGGCCTCACTCTCGCAAACCTCTCGATCCTCAAGACCGGCAAGGCGAGGGCGATCCGCTTCTCCACGCTGGAGGCGATCTGCCGCGAGCTTGACTGCCAACCAGGCGATCTGCTCGCCTATGAGAGCGCGGGGATGCGAACAGACGCTTAGGCCAACGCGCGACTGCCCGCCTGCCCCGACTTGCCCTTCCCGCCCGCAAACGGCAGGAAGGGCCAAGGCGTTGGAGGAGAGCGACGGGATGATTGACACCATGTTCAACAGTGCAAACCAGGCCGCGATTTTCGTGCCGATGCTGGTGGTGGTGGCGCTCACTTTTGTCGCCTTCGTCCACCTGGCCATAGCGCGCGGCAAGGCGGCAGGGCAAATGCCCCCCGAATATTACCGCGCGCATATCGGCGATCCGGAGCCGGAGGCGGCCCGCGCGGCGGTGCGCCATTACGGTAATCTGCTCGAATTGCCGACACTCTTCTACGCCGCCTGCCTGACCGCTTTCGTGCTGTCCGCCGTGGACATGTGGACGCTGATCTTCGCCTGGAGCTATACCGCCCTGAGGCTGATGCAGAGCGCGGTTCACATGAGCTACAACAATCCGATGCATCGCGGGCTTGCCTTCATGGCAGGCGCATTGGCGTTGCTGGCGCTGTGGGTGAATGTGGCGGCAAAGTTGTTCGCCGCGCTCTGAAGGGCGACCGATTGCAAGACCGGGAGCAACGCCTTCAGGCCAGCGGCAGCCGCAGTTCGGCCGCCAGCCCTTTCACGCTGCCATCTGCGGCGATGCAGTTGGACAGCCGCAGCGAACCGCCATGCTGTTCGGCAATCGCCCGCGCCAGCGTGAGCCCTAGCCCGGCGCCGCCGGTTTCACGATTGCGCGATGCCTCACCGCGAGAGAAAGGTTCGCACATGGCGGCAATATCGGCTTCGGGAATGCCCGGCCCGGTATCCGTGATGCGAACCACCGCCGCGCCGCCATCGCGCACCAGGCTGATCCGCGCCTGCCCGCCGTAACGCAGGGCATTGCCGATCAGATTGCGCAGCGCGCGGCGCAACCAGGTTGCCCGCAGAGGAAGGGCGATCCGCTGCGTATCGCCCAGCACCACATCCTCACCCATATCCTCATATTCCTCCACCACCGAGGCCACCAATGCGGAAAGTTCGGTGCGTTCGAGCGGGTCCGACGGGCGGCCCACCCGCGCGAGCGAGAGGATATCGTCAAGCGAAGTGGTGATATCCTCGATCGTGGCCGCCATGCGCGCGCGTTCGGTATCGTCCTCCACGCTTTCGATCCGCACCCTGAGCGCGGCGAGCGGGGTCTTCAGATCGTGGCCGATGGCGCCCAGCATCACGTCCTTTTCATCGAGCAAGGCGGCAATCCGCGCTTCCATCGCATTATGCGCGGCGATCAGGCGGCGGGCGTCTTCGGGGCCGGTAGGTTCGAGCGGGGGATCACCGTTCAGCGTGCCGCCGAACCGTTCGACCCTGTGGGTAAGCGCGGCGAGCGGGCGGGTGATCCGCCGCAGCAGAAACGCCAGCCCGCCCACCAGCACCAGATAGAGGATCAGCGTCTGCACGATGATGCCCGCTATCGTGCCGCGATTGCCGCCGGGACGCGGCGCGCGGGCTACCAGCCAGCGATCGGCCCCCTGCCGCTTCAAACCCGCCAGCACCAGTTCGCCATCCAGGTTCCAGCGGTTGCGGACGAAACGCGAATCGGCACGCAGGCCCTCCATGATGAAGCGATCATCGGAAACCCGGCGCGACAGCACCACCAGTTCGGCAATGGCAATATCCTGATCGGCCAGCACTGCACGCAATGCTTTCTCGCGTTCGGGATCGCGCTGTTCACCCATCGCCAGCGGCGATTCGAGCGCGCGTTCGATCCGCAGGCGGCGGCGTTCTCCGCGCTCGCCATCCTCTCCGCGCTCTCCCCGTCTGCCATCGCGGCGCGGATCGTCCCTGGCGTTGGTGCGGAAATCCACGCGCGGATCGGCCACCAGCTGAAAGGCGAGTTCGGCAATCAGCCCGTTTTCGATCCGCCGCTGCTCGGCGCGATAGATCAGCACCACCGAAATCGCCTGCGCCACCAGCAGTGCCAGCGCCACCGCCAGCAGCATCTGGCCGAGCAGGCTGCGGGGAAAGAAACGCCGCATCGCCGTTCAACCCGCTTCGGGCACGAAACGGCGCACTTCGCAGGCGAGGCGATAGCCGCCGCCCCACACCGTCTGGATCAGGCGGGGATCGCGGCTGTCCTGTTCCACCTTGCGGCGCAATCGGCTGACCTGATTGTCCACCGCGCGATCGAACAGATGGGCTTCGCGGCCCTGCACCATGTCTAAAAGCCGATCACGGTCCAGCACCTGCCGGGGATGATCGAGAAACGCCACCAGCAGGCGGAATTCGGCCGAGGAAATCGGCACCACCGTGCCCTCCGGATCGGTCAGCCGCCGCTTCAGCGGATCGAGCTGCCAGCCATCGAATTCGTAATGCGTATCGTTTTCCGAAGTCGTCGGTGCGCCATTCCTGCCCGCGCGGCGCAGTACCGAACGGATGCGCGCCACCAGTTCGCGCGGTTCGAAGGGTTTGACCACATAATCGTCCGCGCCGATTTCCAGCCCGACAATGCGATCTGTCGCCTCGCCCCTGGCGGTAAGGAAAATTACCGGCAGATTCTTCGATTCGGTCAGATGGCGGCAGAGCGACAGCCCGTCTTCTCCTGGCATCATGATGTCGAGCAGCACCAGATGCGGCACATCGGCGATCAGCGCGGCGCGCGCCTTGGCGGCATCGCTGGCCTGCGTCACGGCAAACCCCTGGCGCGAGAGATACTCGGCCAGGGGTTCGCGCAGACTGGCTTCATCGTCCACCAGCAGCAGTTTTACCTGCTCTTCGCTCACTCGGCAGCGCCGCC
>JBGSLI010000523.1:0-3543 GCA_041740775.1 Alteraurantiacibacter sp.
TTCCTTCTTCCTGGCTCACCCATACGCCGCAAATGCGCCATTATCAGGGGCTGGTGTGGTATCAGCGCCGTTTCGACGCGGCTCCCGATCCCGAAGCGCGCAGTTTCCTGCGGTTCGGTGCGGTCAATTATTCGGCCGAGATATGGCTCAACGGGCAGCGGCTGGGACGGCATGAGGGCGGCTTTACGCCGTTCGCCTTCGAAGTAACCGGATTGCTGCGCGAGCATGGCAACCGGTTGGTGATTGCAGCGGATTCGCACCGCAGCGAGCGCGATGTGCCGCCGCCCGTCACCGATTGGGAAACCTACGGCGGCATCACCCGCGAGGTGCGCCTGCTCACTCTGCCGGAAACCTTCGTCGATGATGGCTGGGTGCGGCTGGCGCCCGACGGCAGCATCCTGGCCGATATCCGGCTGGATGGTGCGGGCCGGGGCAGAATGCCGGTGAGGCTGGCGATCCCGGAACTGGGCATAGATCACCGCAGCATTGCCGATGCGGATGGCAAGGTCTCGTTTCGCCTGGCTGCACCGCGGCACCTCCAGCGCTGGTCGCCGGACAACCCCCGGCTCTACCGGGTCGAAATCTCGGCCGGCGAGGATCGCTGGCACGACATCGTCGGATTCCGGACGCTGGCGGTGGATGGCAGAAGCATCCTGCTGAACGGGGAGCCGATCTTCCTGCGCGGCATCAGCCTGCATGAAGAAGAACTGGGCGCCAACCCCACGCGCCGGATAACCGATGCCGCCGCAGAGGCGCTGCTGGAAGTGGCGAGGGATGGGCTGCACGCCAATTTCGTCCGGCTGGCGCATTATCCGCATGCCGAACCCATGCTGCGCGCGGCCGATCGGATGGGGCTGATCGTCTGGAGCGAAATCCCGGTTTACTGGCGGATCGCCTTTGCAGATGCCGAAGTTCTGGAGCGGACCCGCCGGATGCTGGCAGAAATGATCCTGCGCGATCGCAACCGCGCTTCGATCGCGCTGTGGAGCATCGGCAATGAAACGCCCATCGGCGATGCCCGCAACGGCTTCATGGTGCAATTGGCGCAGGATGCCAGAACGCTCGATCCGGACAGGCTGATTACCGCCGCCTTGCTGACCGGACGCGAGGAGCGCGGCGGCCTGCCCGTGGTCACCATCACCGATCCGCTTGCGGACGCGGTCGATGTGCTGGCGGTGAATAGCTATTTCGGCTGGTATGGCGGCGATCGGCTGGAAGACATCGGATCATACGGCTGGGATTTGCCCGCCGACAGGCCGTTCCTGTTTTCCGAATTCGGCGCGGGGGCAACCCTGGGCTTGCACGCCGAGGGAATACCGCAGAAATTCACCGAGGAATACCAGGCGCAATATTATCACGCCACGCTGGCGATGGCGCAAGGCATCCCCACGCTGGCGGGAATGTCACCGTGGGTGCTCAAGGATTTCCGTTCCCCGCGCCGCCAGTTGCCCTTCATTCAGGATGGCTGGAACCGCAAGGGGCTGATCAGCGAGACCGGCGAGCGCAAACAGGCCTTCGCCGTTCTTGCCGATTGGTATGCACGGCTCGATGGCGGGCGGTAATGCGCGGCGAGAGGCCGAATCTGCAAATCCATCCCGCATTGGGCATTGCGCCATCAGGCTATGGCAGCCCCGGATAATTGTTCCGCAATGACAAAGGGCCGGAAGATCGCTCCTCCGGCCCTTCGGCAATTCATCGGCTTAGCGAGTCGTCTCAGGCGCCCTCGACCTCGGTCAGATCGAGCTTCAGGCCCGGACCCATCGACGAGGTGATCGAGACCTTGCGGACATACTTGCCCTTCGCGCCTGTAGGCTTGGACTTCACCACCGCCTGCGTCAGTGCCTCGAAATTGGCCTTCAGCGCGGCATCGTCGAAGCTCAGCTTGCCGATGCCGGAGTGAATGATGCCCTGCTTTTCCACGCGGAATTCGACCTGGCCGCCCTTGGCGTCCTTCACGGCCTGTTCCACATTGGGGGTGACGGTGCCCAGCTTGGGGTTCGGCATCAGGCCCTTGGGGCCCAGCACCTTGCCCAGCCGGCCCACCACGCCCATCATGTCGGGCGTGGCGATCACGCGGTCATAATCGAGATTGCCCGCCTGCATGTCTTCCATCAGGTCTTCGGCACCAACCTTGTCGGCACCGGCGGCCAGCGCCTTGTCGGCATTCTCGCCACGCGCGAACACCGCCACGCGCACATCCTTGCCGGTGCCCGAAGGCAGCGACACCATGCCGCGCACCATCTGGTCCGCATGGCGCGGATCGACGCCGAGGTTCATCGCCACTTCCACTGTCTCGTCGAACTTGGCCTTGTGCGTGCGCAACAAGGTCAGCGCCTCGTCAACGGTGTAAAGCTTCTCGCTGTCGAGCGCGGCCAGCACCTTCTGCTTCTTGGTCTGCTTTGCCATCGGTTCAGCCCTCCACCACTTCGAGGCCCATCGAACGCGCGCTGCCTTCGATGATTTTCATGGCCTGATCGATATCGTTCGCGTTCAGATCGGCCAGCTTGGTCTCGGCAATCTCGCGCACCTGCGAACGGGTCACCTTGCCCGCCACGCTCTTGCCCGGCTCTTTCGAACCCGACTTCAGCTTGGCCGCCTTCTTCAGCAGAAAGCTGGCGGGCGGGGTCTTGGTGATGAAGGTGAAGGAACGATCGCCATAGACGGTAATCTTGGTCGGGATCGGCATGCCCTTTTCCAGCTCGCTGGTGGCAGCGTTGAAGGCCTTGCAGAATTCCATGATGTTCACGCCGCGCTGGCCCAGCGCAGGGCCGATCGGCGGTGACGGTGTGGCGGAGCCCGCGGGCACCTGAAGGTTGATGTAACCTTCGATCTTCTTGGCCATGACGGCCTCCTTTTCGCACTGTTGCCCGCCGCTGCCGGCAGGCTCATGTTGAGCGGTCCAGCGCCGCAGATTGCTCCACGGCTCCCGCACGGATATCCCCAACGGCTGTCAGGGAAGGCGCGCTCATAGCCTCTCGGCGCGCAAATGCAAGCGTGGCGGTGATGCCGGAGGTCCATTGCTGGGCGAACCGAATGGTTCACCGCCTGGCTCCCGGCACGCATGCGCCGCAGGCGAAGGTTGCGCCTATCAGATCCTCTGGCTCGCCGGTCGATATTGACCTCGCGCAGCGGTTGATAGCGCTTTATGAGGAATTGCGGAGCAATCCCGATTGCCTGTTCTGAACCTTTCGGCAAGGATCGCGCGATGAGCGCCGATCCACTTCCCCGCGAATCCCTCGCCTATTTGCGCTTCGCCCTTCAGGCGCTCAGCGTGGGGTTGGCCTATTTCCTCGTGCAATTCGCGGTGCTGCTGCCCGCGCTCATTCCCGCCGCTCTGGCCGGGGAAGACCCTTCGCTGCACCAGCTGTCGGTGCTGGCCGCGCTGGCCAGCCCGCTCTCGGCGCTCGCGGCGGTGGGGGTTGCCTATCTGTGGCTGCGGCAAGGCGGAAGGTTCGCGCAGGCGCTGGGGCTGCTGCCAGTGGCGAACTGGCCGCACACGCTGGGGCTGGCACTGCTTGCTACCGGCGGGGTGCTGGCGATTTT
>JBGSLI010000524.1:0-3404 GCA_041740775.1 Alteraurantiacibacter sp.
GTGCCGCTGCGGCTGCGGTTTTCCTGCGCGATGGCGGCGACCAGGCCTTCCAGCCCGGCGATTTCCTCGTCGGTGATCTGGCTGGCGGCAAGGCCTGCCGCCTCGCCTTCGAACAGCAGGCGCGCTTCTGTCAGTTCAAAGCCGCTGATGTTGAAGCCGGGGATTTCCTCCTTGCCGGGCAGGCGCAGGACATAGGCGCCCGAACCGACCCGGACTTCGACCAGGCCCTGCACCTCCAGCGCGATGATCGCTTCGCGCACCGTGGGGCGGCTGACGCTGTATTCCACCGCCAGCTCGCGTTCGGCGGGCAGGCGGTCACCGGGGACATAGCGCCCCGCCGCCAGATCGGCGATGAGCTTGCGCGCCAGATCCTGATAAAGCCGTGTCTGCGAATTTTCATGGGCCATCAAAACACCTCTTGATTTTTGGCCTTACCAATTGCATAAGGCTTGGCAGGCCAATTATTCCGAGTCAAGCATAAGGGACGTTGAGGGCAATGAAAATCACCACCGCCAGCATTATCGTTACCTGTCCGGGACGCAATTTCGTGACGCTCCGGATCGAATCCGATCAGGGCGTTTACGGCATCGGCGATGCGACGCTGAACGGCCGTGAACGGGCGGTGGTTGCTTATCTGGAAGACCATGTGGTGCCAAGCCTGATCGGCAAGGACCCGCAGCAGATAGAGGATATCTGGCAGTATCTCTATCGCGGGGCCTATTGGCGGCGCGGGCCGGTCACCATGCGCGCGATCGCCGCAGTGGACATGGCGCTGTGGGATATCAAGGCCAAGATGGCGGGAATGCCGCTGTATCAGATGCTCGGCGGGAAGAGCCGCGACAAGGTGATGGTGTATGGCCACGCCAATGGTTCGGACATCGCCGAAACGGTGGAGGCGGTGGGCCAGTATATCGACATGGGATATCAGGCGATCCGTGCGCAGACCGGCGTGCCGGGGATCAAGGACGCTTATGGCGTGGGGCGCGGCAAGCTGTATTACGAACCCGCCGATGCCGCGCTGCCCAGCGAAACGGGGTGGGATACGCGCAAGGCGCTGAACCACATTCCCAAACTGTTTGAAAAGCTGCGCGAAACATACGGCTTCGATCACCATCTGCTTCACGATGGCCACCACCGCTATACCCCGCAGGAAGCGGCGAACCTTGGCAGGATGCTGGAGCCATATCAGCTGTTCTGGCTGGAAGACTGCACCCCGGCGGAAAATCAGGAAGCCTTCAAACTGGTGCGCCAGCACACCGTCACACCGCTGGCGGTGGGGGAAATCTTCAACACCATCTGGGATTGCAAGGATCTGATCCAGAACCAGCTGATCGATTACATCCGCGCCACCGTGGTGGGCGCGGGCGGGATCACCCATCTGCGCCGGATCGCAGATTTCGCCAGCATGTATCAGGTGCGCACCGGATGCCACGGGGCAACCGATCTTTCGCCCGTCACCATGGGCTGCGCGCTGCATTTCGATACCTGGGTGCCCAATTTCGGCATTCAGGAATACATGCGCCATTCGCCCGAAACCGACGCGGTGTTCCCGCATGATTACCGCTTTGATCAGGGCTTCCTGTTCTGCGGCGAGGCACCCGGCCACGGGGTCGATATCGATCTCAAACTGGCCGCCAAATACCCCTACAACCCCGCCTCGCTCCCGGTCGCCCGGCTGTCCGATGGCACAATGTGGAACTGGTGAAATGACAAAACGGATGATTCTTGCGCTAAGCCTCGCCCCGCTGATGCTGGCCGGGTGCAATACCGGGCCTTCGGACGGGCTTGGCCTTTCCGGCCTGCAAGCGCTGGGCACGGTTGACGAACGTTTCCAGGCCTATAATGTCGAAATGGTCGAGGTGACCGGCGGGCGGTTCTGGGCACCCTATGGCGGCCCGGAAGGCGAACGATACCGCCAACGACCGCCGATCGACCTTTCCGATCCGCGCCTGATCGCGCTGGCGCGCCACCTTGGCCCCAGCCTGATGCGCGTTTCGGGCACCTGGGCGAACAACACCTATCTGGAGGCCGAGGGCGAGGATCTTTCCGCCCCGCCTGCCGGATTTGTGCAGGTGCTGAAGCGTGACCAGTGGCGCGGCGTGGTCGCCTTCGCCAATGCGGTGGATGCCCCCATCGTCACCAGCTTTGCTGTCAGCAACGGCACGCGCGGGGCCGATGGCGTGTGGCAGACCGATCAGGCCCAGCGCCTCGCCGATCTCACCGCCGAAGCCGGGGGCAGCATTTATGCCGCCGAATTCTTCAACGAAACCAACGTGCCTTCCGCCGCGCCCGAAATGCCGCAGGATTACACCGCCGAAGATTACGCGCGCGAATTCGGCATCTTCAAGACGTGGGCGAGCGAGGCGCTGCCCGATATGCTGATCCTTGGCCCCGGCGGCGTGGGCGAGGGCGGGCTGCTGACCGATGTGCCGGTTCCGGCGATGGGTTTCATTCCGACCGAGGAAATGGCGAAGCGCACGCCCAACAGCGTCGATGCCTTCAGCTATCACTATTACGGCACCGTCTCGCAGCGTTGCGAGGCGATGGGCATCGGCACCGCCGACAAGGATGCGGCGCTTACTGCCGATTGGCTCGATCTGACGCTGCGCGATTATGATTTGTACGCCGCGATCCGCGATCAATACGAACCCGGCAAGCCGATCTGGAATACCGAAACCGCGCAGGCGGCCTGCGGCGGCAGCCCGTGGGCGGCGAGCTTTCTCGACAGTTTCCGCTATCTCAACCAGCTTGGCGTGCTGGCGCAGCGCGGGGTGCAGGTGGTGATGCACAATACGCTGGCGGCTTCCGATTATGCGCTGATCGATCAGGATACGCTGGCCCCGCGCCCCAATTACTGGGCGGCGGTGCTGTGGAAGCGGGTGATGGGCACAAGGGTGCTGGCCAGCCCGGCCTCGCCTTCGCCTGAACTGCGACTGTTCGCGCATTGCCTGCCCGGCAGCGACGGCGGCGTAGGCCTGCTGGCGATGAACACCGGCCAGCCCGCCCATTCGCTTGACGTGGGCACCGGGGCGGATTCGTGGGTGATGACGGGGGAGCCTGTCGATACGCGCGAAATCCGCATCAATGGCGCGGTGCCATTGCTGGGCGATGATGGCGAATTGCACGGGTTGGAAGGCGCGGCAGTGGACGGGGCGCTGACCGTTCCTGGCCAATCGATCGCCTTTGTCGCGGTGCGCGATGCCGGTAATCCGGCCTGCCGATAAGCGATGCAGGTAGTCCTTGCCGGTGAAGCGATGCTAGAACTGTCGCGCGATGCGGCGGGCTGGCGGCTGGGCTATGGCGGCGACACGCTCAACACCGCGATCCATCTGGCGCGGATGGGGGTCGACACCGCTTTTTTGACCGCCATCGGCGGCGATGTGCCAAGCGCGGGGCTGCGTGCG
>JBGSLI010000525.1:0-5539 GCA_041740775.1 Alteraurantiacibacter sp.
CCTTCGGCCACGCGCAGCGCGGCGGCGGCGGCGATGGCGCAGCCAGAAGCATCATCGATCGCGCCGGTGCCCAGGTCCCAGCTATCCAGATGGCAGGCCAGCAGTACCGGCGGCAGCGAAGGATCGCTTCCAACGATCTCGCCCGTCACATTGCCGCTTTGCGTCATGCCGATGTGCCGCGGGGTCAGCACCAGTTCCACCGATACCGGCTCGCCGCGTTCCAGCATCCGCTCCAGATTGTCGGCATCGGGATTGCTGAGCGCGGCGGCGGGGATCGGCTCCACCCCATCGGGCCAACTTGTTCCGCCGGTGTGCGGCAGGCGATCATTGTCCGTTCCGATCGAACGGATCAGGATCGCCGCCGCGCCCTTTTGCGCCGCCACGCCGGGAGCCTGCCGCCGGGGCGATCCGAAATAGCCGTAATGCGATCCGTCCTGCGTGGCGCGCATGGCGTGGCCGAGATAGACGATCTTGCCCGCCAGGCTGCCATCGGGGACCGCGCGCAGCGCATCGAGCGTGGCAAATTGCACCACTTCGGCGGCAATTCCTTCCTCCGGCGTCGCCCCGCTATATCCCAGCGCAGCCAGCACCAGCGACTGCGCGAAGGGGGCCGTCGCGCCGCGTTCTTCCCCGCGCAGCCAGGTATTGTGCTGGAATGGTTCTTCCACGATATTGGCAAAGCCGTTCGCGCGCAGCCATGCGATCGCCCATGCGCGCCCGCGCGCCTCGTCCTCGGTTCCGGCCAGCCGCGGCCCGACTTCGGTAGTGATCCCTTCGAGAAAATCCCACGCGATTTCATCATGCGCGCCCGGTTCCATGCCGTAACGGCTGTCATATCGCTGGGCGGTTGCAGTGGCCGGAAGGGCGAGCGAAAGCGCGGCAAGCGCGAGCAGGGTTCTGGTCATGACCGCATGGCTAGTGGACCCAAGGCCCGCTGCCAAGGCTCAACTGCTGCCCGGTGATTTTCCGGCTATTCAGGCCTCGTCTCGCTTGCCGAAACTGGCCCGCATCCGCTGCCGGTCAGCCGGTTGGCCGGTGAATATCTCGAACGCCCGCGCGGCCTGGTTGATCACCATTCCGCTGCCATCCAGCGTCCGGCATCCCTTTGCCTTCGCCAGCCGCAGAAATTCGGTTTCGAGCGGAAAATAGACGATATCGGCCACCCAGTGGCGCGCTTCGAGAAGATCCATCGGCAGTGCCGGAGCCGGATTGGCCGCCATCCCCATCGGGGTTGTGTTGACGATGCCGGCAACGGTCGAAAGGTCCAGCGCGTCCATCGCGCAGGCCCGCGCCCGTCCCTCGCCGAAATGGCCGCGCAGGATATCCGCCAGATGTTCGGCGCGCGCCTTGTCGATATCGGCGATGGTGACCAGTCCGGCCCCCGATCCGATCAGCGCATTGGCCACCGCAGCCCCTGCCCCGCCCGCGCCAAGCTGCAACACATGGCCAAGATCCGCATCGGGCAGACCGGCGGCAAGACTTTCGGCAAAGCCGGTCTTGTCGGTGTTGTAGCCGCAGGTCTTGCCGTCGCGCATTGCCACCGTATTCACCGCGCCCACCTGCCTGGCGCAATCGGCCAGATCATCGAGCAGGCCAATCACGTCCTGTTTGAACGGATAGGTGACGTTCACCCCGGCAAAGCCCTGCCCGGTCAAGCGGTGGAGCAATGGTCCAAGTTCCGCATCTTCCAGATTGCGGGCAGAAAAATCGAACAATTCGTATGACAGATCAAGGCCCTGCGCCCGCGCTTCCTGCTCGTGCAGCCACGGCGAACGCGAACCCAGAATGCTGCGACCTATCAGACCCGACCGTATCATGTGCATTCCATCACTTGGGTGGCCGGTGTCACCTTGGCAAGCGACACCGGCCGGCCTGATCGATCAGAAATTGATCCGTGCGCCGACGAAAAACGCCCGCCCGATCAGATCGAACTGCGCGGGATCGGTCGAAATCTGCGAACTGGCAACAAACGGCAGACCCCGATCGAACAGATTGTTGATCCCGGCGCGCAGGCTGATCGATTCGGTCACCGATGCATTGGCGAACAGATCGAACAGATGATACGAAGGCACACCCACGCGGATGTTGTTCGGCGTCAGGACTTTGCTGTTGTCGTCCAGCGAGCTCTGGAAGCGCCAGCGCAGACCAAGGCCGAAATTGTCCGAACGATAGCCCAGCGTGCTCAGCGATTTCCATTCGGGCGTGGCGCGCGGCGGCACATCATTGGGCCCCGCACCACCATTGCTGATGCCGGTGAAGTTGAGGAACGGATCGCCGGGCAGCAGGCGGATGGAGAAATTGTTCACCCAGCCGATGTTCGAATCCAGATAGACCCGGCCGCTTTCTTCGAAAAAACTTGCCGGCAGGCCGAAGTGGAACTGCAGCTCCACCCCATCGGTCTTCAGCGCGCCAAGGTTCAGGAACGGGCTGCGCACGGTGCTCAGCTCTCCCGTCGCATCGCGATCGATCAGCTGGCAGAATTCATTGTCCGCGCTGAAATTGGGGTTGGCACCGCCGCCGTTGAAGCAGTTGGACAGCACCGTCAGCCCCGGCACCGGCGAGATCACGTTCTTGATCTTGATATTGTAATAATCGACCGAGAACGAGAAATCGCCGAAGATGCCGCTGGTCGCATCCGAATTGAACACGCCGCCCAAATTGAAGGTATTGGCGCGTTCGGGCGTGAGGTCGAGATTGCCCGAAGTCGTCTGCCCGGTGGCGGTGGTGGGGAACTGGTAGGTGGCAATCGCCGCCGCCGGAATGCCCTGCGCGATGCACAGCGCCTCCACCTGGGCAGCATTGGGCCCGTTGCGCGCGGTGGAACGCACGTCGCAGGGATCGCCGATGCCGTTGGGCGGCGTGCCGATGACGAGCTGCTGCCCCTGCGGCGGCGAGAACAGTTCGCCGATATTGGGGGCGCGCACCGCTCGCTGGAAGCTGCCGCGCAGCAGCAGATTGTCGATCGGACGCCAGCGGGCATCGAACTCGAAGCTCTCCACCGACCCGGAAACCGAATAATCGGAAATACGGCCCGCAGCCCCGATCGCGAATTCTTCGATGAAGGGCACGCCCGAAATCAGCGGAATATCGATCTGTGCGGCGATTTCGGTTACCGAAATGGCCGTTTTGGGTACCGGCAGCGTGTTGACGACCGCTTCGATATTGCCACCCGGCGCAAATCCGCTGTTGGCGGTCAGATCGAAATCGGGCGTGAATTCATAGGTGTTGCGCCGATAGCCGCCCAGCACGGCCAACTGCACCGGACCTGCGCCGAGATCGAACAATTCGCCGTTGACCTGCCCTTGCAGCTGCACCTGGTCGGTTTCTTCGACGCTCACCGCATCCTTGGTGATGAAGGAAACGCATTCATCGGAAATCGACAGCGCGTTCTGCAGGCCGAACGGATTGAACCCGCCCGCGCACAGCGATGCACCGCCATCGGGGGCGTTGAGCAGGCGTTGAACCTGCGATTTGAGCACCGCATAATTCATCGTCTGGTTGTGGCGCGATTCGTCATAGGCGACGAAGGCATCGAACTCCCAGCCATCGGTGATCGAACCGCGCACGCCGCCCAGATATTGCTGGACGATGTAGTTTTCATCCCAGTTCTTTTCGGGAACACCCACAAAGCGCGTGTTCCAGGCAAAGGGCGCCGCCGCATCCGGCCTGGACGCCAGCACCGTTGCCAGATCGCCGGGGATGAAGGGGTTGGTCACCGGAATGGTGGTGAGCGCGGGGAACTGCGTCAGGCTGCCGCCGCTCTCGGTATTCACCGTCAGATCGACATAAAGGAACTGGCCGTAGGCGGTGATATCGGGAAACAGATCGTAATCCGCCTTCACGAAAGCGGTCTTGCGATCGAGCGAATTGAGCACCTGCAACTGCTGGCCCACGGGCATGCGGACATTGCCGTTGATGACCAGGAAACCGTCGGTGCCGTTCGGCCCCTGGAAATTCTGCCCGCCGTTCTGGACGAACAGGCTGCCGTTATCGTTGAAGCCCAGCCGATCAAGCGGATTGATCGTGCCCGGAACGCCGTTCGCGTTGAACAGCGCGGAAACCACCGCCCCGTCAGGCGCATTGGTGGCGCTGGGAATGAAGGTGCCGGTGCCGATGAAGGATGACGGCACCTTGTCGAAGAAAAACTCCCGCTCGCTGCCCTGCAAAGGATCCTGCGTGGTATAGCTGAACGATGCCAGCACCCGCCCGCGGCCTTCGGCAAACCGCGAACCGAACGACAGCGAGGCGTTGAACTTCTCCGCGTCACCGCGCTCGCTGATATTGTATTGCGAATCGACCTCGAACCCTTCGAGCGTGGTGTTGGTGCGGAAATTGACCACGCCCGACATGGCGTCCGATCCGTAGATCGCCGATGCGCCGCCGGTGATCACGTCGATCCCGCCGATGATCGATTCGGGAATGATGTTGGTGTCCACGCTGCCGCGCACGTCGGATACCGGCAGGCGGCGCCCGTCCAGCAGCACCAGATTGCGGTTGGTGCCCAGGCCGCGAAGGTTGATGCTGGCCCGGCCGCCCGTGCCTTGTCCGCCGGTGGCCGCATTTCCGCCCACGGTGAAGCCCGGAAGCTGGTTCAGCGCATCGTTCAGATTGATCGTGCCCGCCTGATCGACCGCATCCGTGCCCAAGGTGACGATCGGGCTGACCGCGGTGTTGTTGGGGCGGCGAATCAGCGAACCGGTGACGACGATGACATTGTCGTCCTCCGGCTCCGCAGCAGTTGCAGGGGTGTTTTCAGAGGCGTTTTCCTGCGCCAGCGCAGGCGCGCACAGCGCCATGGCACAAGCAATCGCCGAACCCGAAAATGCGAATTTTTTCCCGACAGAACCCATCACTTAACCCTCCCATCACGGACATCTGTGCTCCGTTTCTGGGTCGCATATATGTTACGAACTAGTTCCTGTCAATTATCAGAATGGGCCGGTGCCGGATGCGAAAGGCGTTGCACCAGAATTGCGCAGCCCGCGCAGGCCAGCAGCGGCACGCAATAGGCGGCAAACAGGATCGGCATGGAAACCTCGGCCGCCATCAACTGCCCGCCGAACCACGGGCCGAAGATCGCCCCGCTGCGACCGATGCCGATCGCCCAGCCGATGCCGGTGGCGCGCACATGCGGCGGATAGGCCGCCGCCGCCAATGGCCACACGCCGTTGTAACCGCCCTGCAACAGCACCCCGATCAGGAAGGCGGTGGCCATGGTTGCGGCCACGCCCATCTGCACCGATCCGAACCACATCATCACCACCGCAGCCCCGCACAGCATGGCCGGAACCAGCCGGCCCAGCCGCACCTTCACGCTCAGCACGCTCATCCCCACGGTGCCGATAAAGGCGCCCAGATTGTATAAGGCGCCGGCGTAGATGCCGTTGGTTTCGGAAAGCCCCGCCTCGATCGAAAGCTTGGGAATCCAGCTGATGATGAAATACAATACCATCAGGCCGAAGAATACTGCCGCCCACAGCGCGATGGTGCGGCCGCGCAGCGCCGGGCCGAACAGCGATCGCACGCCGCCGTTCGCCGC
>JBGSLI010000526.1:0-4770 GCA_041740775.1 Alteraurantiacibacter sp.
GGCGTGGAACTGGTGCGCGAATACGTGGAAAGCCGCACCGGCGACGATTTCGAACAATTGGCCGGCCTGCTGGACGATCAATCCGCCTTCCAGAGACTGGGCATCGATATGCTGCGCCATCTCGACATGGTGCCCGCCGAATTCGACCCCGACGAGGGGCTGGACGATGCCGACGGCGACGAGGCTGACGGCGCGGACGACACGCCCGACAGCGAGGACGGCGGCGACGACGCCAGCGACCAGCCCGAAACCCGCGCCGAGGGCGCGGATGGAGAGACGGGCGAGGGCGAGGAACAGGACGAGGGCACCGGCGAGGAGAACCTTGCCGAAGGCGAACCGGGCGATGGGGGCGAGGAAATGCTGCTGCCCCAGCGCCGCAACGCGCCGTGGCAGGATATTCCCGACAGCTTCGATTACAACTCCTACACCAGCGAATTCGACGAGGTGGTGAAGGCCACCGACCTGTGCGATTTCGAGGAGCTGGACCGGCTGCGCGCCTATCTCGACAGCCAGTTGGCGGGCTTGCAGAGCGTGGTCACAAGGCTCGCCAACCGGCTGCAACGCCGCCTGATGGCGCAGCAGAACCGCAGCTGGGATTTCGATCAGGAAGAAGGCCTGCTCGATGCCGCGCGGCTGGCCCGCGTGATCGTCAGCCCCGGCCACTCGCTCAGTTACAAGGTGGAACAGGAACAGGAATTCAAGGATACCGTCGTCACCCTGCTGATCGACAATTCGGGCTCGATGCGCGGGCGGCCGATCTCGATCGCCGCGATCAGCGCCGATATCCTTGCCCGCACGCTGGAACGCTGCGGGGTGAAGGTAGAAATCCTCGGCTTCACCACCCGCGCGTGGAAGGGCGGTCAATCACGCGAGAAATGGCTGGCCGATGGCCGCCCCGCCAATCCCGGCCGCCTCAATGATCTGCGCCACATCATCTACAAACAGGCCGACGAACCGATGCGCCGCGCGCGCCGCAGCCTGGGCCTGATGATGCGCGAAGGGCTGCTGAAGGAGAATATCGACGGCGAGGCGCTGCTGTGGGCGCACGAACGGCTGCTCGGCCGCACCGAAGACCGCCGCATCCTGATGGTGATTTCGGACGGCGCGCCGGTGGACGATTCGACGCTTTCGGTAAATTCGGCGGGCTATCTCGAAAGCCATCTGCGCAAGGTGATCGAATGGATCGAAAAGGTATCCCCCGTCCAACTCGTCGCCATCGGCATCGGCCATGACGTGACCCGCTATTACAAGCGCGCGGTGACGATCATGGATGTGGAGCAGCTGGGCGGGACGATCATCGAGCAACTGGCGGGGTTGTTCGAGGAGGAGTGATGCGCAAACTCCTCGCCCTCATCCTCCTCGTCGCACTGGCACTGGGCGGTTGGTATCTCGCCTCTCCGTGGTGGGCGATGAAGGGTTTGGCTGATGCGGCGCAGGCTGGCGATGTCGCTGAACTGGAACGGCGGGTGGATTTCCCCGCCCTCCGTGCTTCGGCCAGCGAACAGATAAGCGAAGCCACACGGCGGCGGGTGGGGCAGGGGCAGGGCGGCCTGCTCGATTCGCTGAGCGGCGTTGTGGCCGAGCAGGTCGGGCGCGTCGCGCTGGAGCGCACTCTGACGCCCGAAGCTGTCGGCACGCTGGTTATTTCCGGAACCTTTGCCGCAGGACTGCTGCCCGAACGGCTGCGGGGGCAGGGCATCAATTGGAGCGTCGAGCGCGACGGTTTGAGCCACTTCCGCGCAATCGGAACCTTCGAGGACGGCACGCCCGGCCCGATCCTTCTTTTCGCGCGCGACGGGCTGGGATGGACGCTTACCGGGCTGGAACTGCCGTAGAGCGTTCGGGCAATCCCGGCCATTGCCAGCTTTCCGCCGCCCGACTAAGCCTCCCCCCGCCATGACCGACCTCACGCTGTTCAACTCGCTCACCCGCAAACCGGAGCATTTCACCCCCGTCCATCCGGGCGAAGCGCGGGTGTATACTTGCGGGCCGACGGTCTATAACTATCCGCATATCGGCAATATGCGCGCCTATGTGTTTGCCGATGTGCTGGGGCGCACATTGAGCTGGAAGGGCTACAAGCTCACCCATGTCATCAACATCACCGATGTCGGGCACCTGACCGATGACGGGGATGCGGGCGAGGACAAGCTGGAGAAAGCGGCGGCGGAACGCGCGCAGTCGATCTGGGATATCGCGAAACATTATACCGAAGCCTATTGGGCGGACATCAAGGCGCTCAACATCCGCCAGCCTGCGCACTGGTCCATCGCCACCGATTACATCGCCGAAATGATCGCCTTTGCTGAAAGCATTGCCGACAAGCACTGCTACGAGCTGGAAGGCGGTCTCTATTTCGACACCTCTACCATCGCCGATTACGGGCGGCTGGCGCGCGCTGTCACCGAAGAGGGAGAAGGCCGGATCGAGAGCGTCGAAGGCAAGCGCCACGCCGCCGATTTCGCCATCTGGCGCAAGACCCCGCCGGGCGAGACGCGGCAGATGGAATGGGATTCGCCGTGGGGCCGGGGCGCGCCGGGCTGGCATCTGGAATGCAGCGTGATGGGGCAAAAGCTGCTGGGCTTCCCGTTCGATATCCACACCGGCGGGATTGACCACCGCGAAATCCACCACCCCAATGAAATCGCGCAGAACCAGGCGTTTTGCGGCTGCGGTTCGCTCGATGTCGCAAGCCATTCGGGGGCGAATATCTGGATGCACAACAACTTCCTCGTCGAACGATCAGGAAAGATGTCCAAATCCAGCGGCGAATTCCTCCGCCTGCAATTGCTGATCGACAAGGGCTATCATCCGCTGGCCTATCGGCTGATGTGCCTGCAGGCGCATTACCGTTCTGAGCTGGAATTCAGCTGGGAGGGGCTGGGCGCGGCGCTGACGCGGCTGAAACGGATGGTGATGGCGGCAGAGGCGCTGACGGCGCGGCTCGACGAATTGCCCGCCACCCCCGCAGGCGGCTGGAATTATCATGCGCTGCGCGTGGACGCAGGCGGCACGCTGATGCCGGTGATCGCGCGTTTCGATGCCGCGATGGCCGATGATCTGGGCACCCCGCTCGCGCTGACCGTGCTCGAAGACCTGCTGGCGATGAAAAAGGTCGATCCACTGCACAAGGCCGAAGCGGTGGCAGCGATGGACAGCGTGCTGGGGCTGGGGCTGTTTGCAATTGAGCGCGCCGATCTGCGCCTCCGCCCCAAATCCGCAACCATTACCGAAGCCGAAATCACCGTCGCGCTCGCCCGCCGAAGGGAAGCCCGCGCGGCGAAGGATTTCGCCACTTCGGACGCGATCCGCGATGAACTTGGCGCGCAGGGGGTGGAAGTCATGGACGGCGATCCACTCGGCTGGGAGTGGAAGCTGTGAAGCCCAATTCGTCATTGCGAGGAGGCCCGGACCTGTTTGGGGGCGACGCGGCAATCCAGCTGCGAAGCTGGCATCAGGTTCAAACTGCTGGACTGGATTGCTTCGCTTTGCTCGCAAAGACGATATTCAAGGCATGACAATCAAGGCCCTCCTCCCCCAATGGGCGCGGCCCGATCTTGAGGGGCGGTTGCCCGACTGGCTCGATGTCGGCTGGTGGGCAGATGAGGCACAAATGCTCGATCGCGCCCCAAGTGCCGAAATCGGCTGGTTCGATATTCACCTGAAGCCCCCCGCGCTCGCCGCCATCGCGCGCGCTGAAAGGTTGCAATGGCTTTCCAGCGCCTATGCCGGGGTGGACTGGATGCCGCTTGGCGAACTGCGCGAACGCGGCGTGGTGCTCAGCTGCGGGGCGGGGCTGGCGGCGGGGCAGGTGGCCGAATTTGCGGTGATGACGATGCTCGCCCAGGCGCGCGGATATCGCGAAATCGTGCGCGCGCAGGATCGGCACGAATGGCTGGCCATGCCGCCTGCTGCCGGATCGCTGGCGGACACCTCTGCGCTCATTATCGGCTACGGCGCGATCGGGCAGACGATTGCTGCGATGCTGGCACCCTTTGGCGTATCCACCACCCCGGTGCGGAGCCGCGCGGGCGAGGGTGTTCTGGGGCCTGACGACTGGCGCGCCCGGTTGGGCGAGTTCGACTGGATCGTGCTATCCCTGCCCAATACGCCCGCCAGCGCGGGAATGCTCGGCGCGGCGGAAATTGCCGCGATGAAGCGCAGCGCGGTGCTGGTGAATTTCGGCCGCGCCGAGGTGGTCGATCAGGATGCGCTGCTATCCGCGCTGGACGCAGGGGAAATCGGCGGCGCTATCCTCGATCTGACCGATCCCGAACCGCTGCCACCCGATAACCCCTTGTGGAATTGCGAAAATGCCCAGGTCACCATGCATCTTTCGGGCATTCCCAACGCCGCCAGCCGCCGCCGCGCTGCCGATCGATTCCTGCGCAATTGCGAATTGTTCCGCCAGCGCAGGCCGCTCGAAGCGCAGGTCGATCTGATCCGCGGTTACTGATCAGCCTTCCTCCAGCAGCAGGATTTCGCAGATTACCGCCAGCCGCGGCGGATCGAGCCGCGAATCGACATCCACCACCGCTGCATCGGCCACCAGCTGGCCGGGGATCGTGAATTCATGTTCGGGCAGGAAAACGATGAAACACTCGCCCGCCTCCACCGCATCTGCGCCTTCGAACACCAGTTCCACCTTGTGCCTTGTGCCGGCAAAGGTGATGCTGGCACAGCCGGTTTCGCTGTGCGCGGCGATCCGCCCTTTGCCCTGCGCCAGATCCGTCAGCGCTTCGGCCAGCCGCTCGCGCGCGCCCTTGCGCC
>JBGSLI010000527.1:0-3885 GCA_041740775.1 Alteraurantiacibacter sp.
GCTGGCCGATTCGCGGCTGCTGCCGATGGTGAAGCGCGGTTTTGCTCCGCAAGGTTGAGCGCGCCTGCCCCGGACCAGACTTGCCGGATCGTTTTGCCCAAGTCCGCTATCCCCTTTTGCGCGCGATGCTCTAGGTGTGGCAGGCGATGAATGATCCAAACCCTTCCCGCCCGCCGCAGGCCCTGTCCGCCGACCGGCTGGAGCGTTTCGCGCGCCATATCGTGCTGCCCGAAGTGGGCGGAGCGGGGCAGGCGGCGCTGGTGGCGAGCCATGTCGCGATCCTGGGACTGGGCGGCATCGGCGCGCCGGTGCTGCAATATCTGGCCGGAGCGGGGGTGGGGCGTCTGACGCTGGTGGACGATGGCGATGTGGAGGCGAGCAATCTGCAACGCCAGACGATCTACACCACCCGCGATATCGGCCACGGAAAGGCGGTCTCCGCGCGCCGCTGGCTGGCCAATTTCGACGATGCGCTGGTAGTGTCGATTTCGGACCGGCGGATCGGCCCGGACAATGTAGCGCAGATGATCGCGGGCGCCGATCTGGTCATCGACGGCACCGACAATTTCGCCACCCGCCTTGCCGTATCCGATGGCTGCGTGGCGGCCGGCATCCCGCTGCTCAGCGCTGCGGTGGGGCGCTTTCAGGGCCAGATTGCAGCCTTTGCCGGGCATCTGGCAGATCAGCCCTGCTATCGCTGCTTCGTGGGCGATGCCTTCGATGCCGAGGATTGCGACAGCTGCGCCGAAGACGGTGTGCTAGGGGCGATGGTCGGCTGGGTCGGCACATTTGCCGTGATGCAGGCGGTGCGCGCGCTTGTTGCCCCGCAGATGGGCGATCCGCAATGGGGAAGACTGCATCTGATGGACGGGCTGAAACCGGGAATGCGGTTGCTCAAGATCGCCAAAGACCCAGCGTGTCGTGGCTGCGGCGGAAAAAATGGTTAATTGACTTGGATAACAATAGGGTGAACTATCGACAACCTTGGGGGTGGCCATTTCTGAATAAAGGTGGGTCGCCCGCCCCTCTGCATGAAGCACGTCGCTGTTGGCGTGCCTTTCGAACAGGGGAAAACCATGAAAAATCATTTTATTGGCAGTCTGGCATTGGCTTTGGCGGCAGCAACGCTATCAACACCTGCGGCGGCGCAGTTCCGCGAATACGAAGATTATACCTTCTCCGATTCGATGATCGAAATGACGACGGTGCGGGTCGATCCGGGCCGGTTCGAAACCTATCTCGAAGGCCTCAACGGCACCTGGGTGGCGGCCAATGATGTCGCCAAGGAACTCGGCCACATCACCAATTACGGCATCTATGTGAACCAGGCCCCGGCCAGCGGTTCGTTTCACATCCTGCTGGTGATCGAATTCCCCGGCGAAAACATGCAGCCCTCGCGCCAGCGCTATGATCAATTCATGGCCGCCTGGGGCCAGGCCAATATCGACAGTTCCAACCAGACCGTGATCGATCTCTACAACGAGATCCGCGAGATCCAGGGGGTCTATCTGGTCCGCGAAGTGGAAATGGTGGACTAAAGTCAGCTGGTCATCCGGCCCGGCCGGGCCGGATGACCCCTGACTGCTATCGATCCAGATCGTAGAAAGCAGCGATCGCGCTCCACGCTTCTTCGGCGGTTTCGCACCAGGTGATGAGGTCGAGATCCTTGTGCGAGATCGTGCCTTCCTCGGCCAGCGCCTCGAAATTGATAACCCGGTTCCAGAAGTCCTTTCCGAACAGCAGGATCGGAATGGGCTTCATCTTGCCGGTCTGGATCAGCGTGAGCAGTTCGAACATCTCGTCGAAGGTGCCGAACCCGCCGGGGAACACCGCCACCGCGCGCGCGCGCATCAGAAAGTGCATCTTGCGCAGCGCAAAATAGTGGAACTGGAAGCTGAGATAGGGCGTGACATAGGGATTGGGCGCCTGTTCGTGCGGCAAGACGATATTCAGCCCGATGCTTTCGGCCCCGGCATCGCTGGCGCCCTTGTTCGCCGCTTCCATGATTGACGGCCCGCCGCCCGAACACACGACGAACTGCCGCTTTCCGCTTTCGATGATGGCCTTTTCGCCCACCAGCCTGGCCAGCTTGTAGGCTTCTCCGTAATATTTCGCCTTGGCCGCCAGATTGCGCACCACCAGCGCCTCGTCCTCAGGCAGTTGTTCGGCTTCCTGCAAAGCCAGTTCGGTCGCTTCGGGCGGCGGGATGCGGGCTGATCCATACATCACCAGCGTCGAGCCGACCCCGGCTTCTTCCAGCAGCATTTCGGGCTTCAGCAATTCCAGCTGAAAGCGCACCGGGCGCAATTCCTCGCGCAGCAGGAAATCGGTATCGCGGAAGGCCAGCTTGTAAGCCGGGTGGCGCGTTTGCGGCGTGGACGGGGCCAGCGTATCGGCAAATTCCGCTTCCCGGTCGGCATGGTAGAAGCGGTAATCGGCCAGCTCGCCTTCGCCCTTTTCGTCTTTCGCGCTCACACGTTTCTCCTTGGTTGGTCCTGCTGACAGCACCTATCGCGGCGCGGCGGCAATGGGAAGGGCGGCTGGCAGGCGATTGCGCGCCCGAAGGCGATCGGGAACTGCGTGAAATACGCGCACCCACCCGCACCCGTGGCGCGCGCGAATGTGAGGAGGTCATGACCTTGCCACTGCAATTCCGGAATGCGCAGATCTTATCGAACTCAAGATCAAAATGTCACGCAATTTACAATAGAACTTCAATGTGTTCCATCGTCAGTTGTACCTGCATTTGACTCCTGAGAATAATGCGCGCCAAATTCCTGCGGGACTTGTCCCATCTGGGGGAGCAAATCATGAATAAGTACATATTTATGGCAACATTGCCACTGTTTGTTCTTGCTGCATGCGGCGACTCGGGCGACGCTGAACCCGTGCCCGATGCAGATGCCGGGCTGGCGGCGCTCGCCGCAGGCACCGGTCCTTATCTGGTGACTTATGGTGACGGCTCACGGATGCTGGCCTATTCGGCGGCGGACGGGACCGAATATGTCGCCACGCCGCCGGGCCCGGATCATGCCACCTGGGAAGTGGTTGATGACCAGGCCTGTGTCGATCCGCCGGGCGATACCGAGGAAGGGACATCCAATGTTCTCTGCCTGACCATGGGCGAGATCGGCGCGGATGGCAGCTGGAAGGTGACTTTGGACGGTGAGCCGGTCACCATGCGTCGGCTCGACATGACCGCGTCGGCGCCGGCCGACCAGATCGCGGCGGGAACCTATCTGGTCGAGGTTCCCGAAGATGGCCCGGCGCTGGCCGTCTGGACAGCGGACGGAAATGCCTATCTCGGCCTCAACGCGGAAACGGGCACCTGGCGTGCGGACGGCGCAATGCGATGTTCGAAGCTGGACAGCGAGACGGAGGAAACCTGCGGCGAACCGATCAGCCCGGCCGACGAAAACGGCAGCTTCACCGCCGAAGACGGGGAAAATGGCACCATCACCGTGCAGATGCTGTGAACGGACCTGAAACGGTCCGGCTCAGCCGAACCAGTAACAGGTGGCGCGCATTTCCAGGCTGATGCGCGGGGGCGCTCCAACCGGAGCATCCGGATTGTCGAAGGCGCCGTGCGGCATCATCTGCGCGGCGCTTTCGTCGCTTTCGCAGGTCTTGAACACCAGCACTTCGCCCCGATGCATGTCGGGATAATAGAACCAGCGGTGCGCCGGATTGTGTGCCAGCAGGTAATTGTCAAAGCCCCATTCGGGCGAACCGTCGAGCGGATCGAAGATCGCCCGGCAGGCCAGCAGATCGGCATCGTCCACCGTCGAGCAATCGCACAGGGCCAACGGCACATCCTGCGGCGGGTCGCTCAGCACCCGCCAGAGATTGTATTGCGCGCTGCGGGCGATGGTCCCTGCGGGTGCC
>JBGSLI010000528.1:0-2089 GCA_041740775.1 Alteraurantiacibacter sp.
AAGATCGTGGTGATGGGCACCGGCGGGCTGTCGCATCAGCTCGAAGGCGGGCGCGCCGGGCACATCAATTCCGATTACGATCGCTTCTGCCTGCGCAATCTGGCTCCCGACCCGGAGGCTTTGTTGCAACACGATGCGCTCGATATTGTCGAACTGGCGGGCAGCCAGGGGGTGGAAATCATCAACTGGATCGCCGCGCGCGGGGCCTTGACCGGGTCGGTGCGCGAACTGGCGAGCAATTACCACGTGCCGATTTCGAACACGGCGGCGGCCACGGTGCTGCTGGAAAACCGGGCGGCGGTAACCGCCTGACGCAAGGGTTCTCCCGACTGGCGGCGGACCGGAAGCTCCGGCCCGCCGCTTTTTTGCCGGAAGTGTTTCGGGGACCGGAAACCGCGGCCCGCCGCTTTTTTCGGGCAAGCGTGGTGGCGTTACACCGCCGAACTGAAGCGGCGCGGCGAATGCTGACGATTGGGATCGAAACAGGCGGCGATGCTGCGGGCATAGGGCAATGCGGCGGCGGGGATGGCAAGCATCGCCCCGGAATATTCGCACAATCCCGCCTTTGCGAAAGGCGCCAGCCGGTCTGCCGCATCGGCCATGATCACCGGATCGATCGCGGCGCGCCCCTGGCACAGCAATTGGGCGATGATCGCGCCGCGCCGCCGGTCATCCGCCGACCGGGCCTTGCCCAGCGCCACCGGCAGCCTGCCTTGCGATAGCTGCATCTGGTAACGGCCCGAATTCTTCTCGTTCTGCGCCAGCAATCCGGGAAAGCTGCTGATCGCCGAGGCCCCCAGCCCGATCAGCACCTGCGCTCCATCATCGGTAAAGCCCTGGAAATTGCGGTGCAGACGGCCCGCCAGCGCGGCCTGCGCCAGCGGATCGCCCTTTCGGGCGAAATGATCGAAGCCTGCGGGAACATATCCCGCATCGATCAGGTGGCGGTATGCCATTGCCGCCATGGCAAAGCGCAGCTGCTGCCCCGGCAATTGCCCGGCGTCGATCCGCCTCTGGCGTGGAATCAGCTGCGGCACATGGGCATAGCCGAACACCGCCAGCCGATCCGCGCCCAGGCCCTGCGCCTGATCGATCGCGGAAACCAGATCGTCCAGCGTCTGGCCCGGCAGGCCATACATCAGATCCATGTTGAGCGAGGTGACGCCTGCCCGGCGCAGCATCTCCACCGCGCCCTCGATCATCGCCAGCGGCTGCACCCGGCCGATGGCTTCCTGCAGATGCGGGGCGAAGGTCTGCACCCCCAGCGAGGCACGCTCCGCACCCACCACCCGAATCACGCCTTCCCAATCGGGGCCGAGCGTGCGCGGATCAAGTTCGATCGAAACCAGCGGGTCCGCCAGCGCAAATTTCAGCGTCAGCTGATCGAACAGGCGGACAAAATCGACCGGCGAGATGGCGTTGGGGCTGCCCCCGCCAAAGGCCACGCGCCGCACCTTTGCGCCTGCGGGAAGCAGGTCCGCCACCAGCGCGATTTCGCGGTGCAGCGCATCCAGATAGCTGGCCAGCCGCTGCGGGCGGTTGGCGGCGGCGGTGTTGCATCCGCAATACCAGCAGATCTTCTGGCAGAAGGGGATGTGGATATAGAGCGAGATATCGCCCGCCGCACCGGACAGCGCCCGGCGATAATCATTCGCGCCGATGGCAGTGCCGAATTCGGCCGCAGTGGGGAAACTGGTGTAGCGCGGCACCGGGGTGGCGAGCAGTTCGGGGTAGTAATTCCACATGCAGGCCGGTCTGGCAGCAGCGGCGGCTAATGTCCTTGTCCTGCGTCAAACGGCCCGGCACCGCGCTTGCGCGAATGGCAGCCCTTGGCGCAGCACGGGGTGGTGACGGGCGGTGCCGGGCCATCCGAGTTCACCGGAACGCTGATCGTCCCGCCGTTGCACAGCGCCAGTTCAAGTACCATGGCCGAGCCTTCGCCCAGCGGCAGCGGGCCGGTGACGGCGGGCAGCAGCGCGGAGATCGCCAATGTGATTGCATAAGTGCTCATTTGCCCTCCCCCTCATGTTCCTCGTCCTCGTCAATCAGAATGCGCGCGGCGGAACCGGCGGGATCATCGAACTGGCCG
>JBGSLI010000529.1:0-9534 GCA_041740775.1 Alteraurantiacibacter sp.
CTGGCGAGCGGATTGCCCCTCAAGGCCCCTCCCGGCGTGACGCCCAGGCTGCTCGGCGCAGTGGGCACCATGTCCGGCCCGATGGAACCCTTCGCGGGGATCGCCGTGGCGGGCGATGGCACGGTGTATATCGCCGGAGACGCGGAAGGCAGCGTGCTGGCGCTCCGCCCGGCCTAATCCCCCAGCAAGCCGCCGAAATTGCGCGCAATCGTCTCCACCGCTTGCTGCGGATCGGCGCGATAGAGCGCGTCGACATCCACCACCATCTTGTCCACCAGAATCCGAAATGCGTCCGCTTCGATTCCTGCAAGGATCGCTTCCGCCGCATCCTCGGCACTGGCTACGTCGCGCGGGCGTTTGGCGGAATCATCCGCGCTGGCAGACGGGGCGGAGACGCCTGAATTGGCGGTAATTGCGGTCGCCACCGCGCCCGGCAGCACCAGCGTGACCGAGAGGTTCGAGCCGAGATATTCGGCATAGAGCGATTCGGTCAGCAGTTTGATCGCGGCTTTGGATACTCCGTAGATCGACTGGCCCGGCAGCGGCGCAAGCGAGCTCATCGAACCGAAGTTCACCAATTGCGCCTCTGGTCGCGCCAGCAGATGCGGCAGGAAGGCGCGACACATCGCCAGCGTGCCGAAGAAATTGACCTGCAGGATACGCTCGATGGTCTCGTCGCTCAACTCGCCGAAGCGAACAAACGGGTGGATCATCCCTGCGCAATTGATCAGGCAATCGACAGGGCCGAGTTCCCCCGGCAATGCGGCCACAGCGGCCTTGTGGGTCACGTCGAAGCGGTGCGCGGTGAACGCCGATCCCAGCCCCTCGCCCGTAACGGCCATCCCCTCGGCACGGATATCGAGCCCGATCACCCTGCCACCTGCTGCCACGATGGCGCGCGCCAAGGCCTGCCCGATGCCGCTCCCCGCTCCGGTCAGCACAACCGTTTTGCCCGCCAGCTTCATGCTGGGCGCACATAGGTTGGCTCGTCCGCCGCCGGTCCTGCGGGAAAGGCGCCGTAATCGGGCGTGGGAGCGAACGCGCCGGAAAAATCGGCAGGGCCGCGATATTTGAACGACCAGTGCCGCCGGGCAAAGCGCCATTGCCCATCCTCCATCACGTAATGATCGTGATAGACGCCAATGGTCATCGCGCCCGAACCATCCTTCATTTTTGACAGTTCCACCATCTGCTGGCGGCCCGCCGCGCCTTGTGCCGTCAGTTCGATCAGCGGCGGCTGGGCGAGCAGCTGGATGCGTTCGCAATAGGCCAGCATCGGGCCGGTGCGTTGGTATATGGTTTGCCGTCCGGCCATTTCCTGTCCGGCAATCTTCCACACACCATCGCTGGCAAAGCACTGCGCGAAGGCTTCGATATCCTGGCGGAACACAGCATCGACAAAGCGCGCATGGAGCTGCCCGATGCCCACCGCCGCCACGGTATATTCGTCCATCGCATCCTCCCTGTCCGCCGGTGCGGGACTAGCGGGATACCCCTTCCCCCAGCCTTGCGGAAAGGGCTTGCGCCTCGTTGCGCAAACTATCGCCCAAGCGATTGATATCCGCCGCGCGCACCGCGCTGTCTATCCCCAGCGCCACCAGCGCGTGCGACAGCGTGACAGAACCCGAATAGACCGGAGCCGCCAGCACGGTGATCCCGGCAATGTAATGGCCTTCGTCAAGGGCATAGCCTTGCTGCCGCGTCTGATCGACCTGTTCCAGCCAGGCATCGAAACTGGGCGGATTGTCCCAGCGCAATTGATCGAAACGCTTGCGCAGCCTTTCCGGCGGGGTCGGGCCGAAGGCGGCGATGCAGCGCCCGGTGGCGCTGATCAGCGCGGGAAAGCGGCTGCCCACGCGCGTGCTGAGGCGGAAATTGCCTTCCCCCTGCGATACCGCCAGCGCCACGATGTGATCCAGCCCGGATATCTGCACCCCCAGCGCGGTGACATCGAATTGCGCCGCAATCCGGTCAATCGGGCCCTGCGCCAATTGGTGGAACGGGTCATTGCGGAGGAATTGCCGCGCCAGCGACAGCACGCCTGCCGCAAGCCGATAACGCTTGGTTACCGGATCAAAGCTCACCAGCCCTTCTTCCACCAGCGCGCGCAGCACATACATGCAGGTGCTGGGCACCAGCCCCAGTTCGCGGGCAATGGGTTGCAGGCCCAGCGGCTGATCGCTCTTTCCCAGCAGGCGCAATATCGCCGCCGCGCGCGCGATGGCGGGGGCCTTGCTGGCTTTTGCCGCAGGGGCGGGCGAGGTGGTTGCTTCATCGCTAATCATTCAATATATCGAATAGCATTCACTATTTGCAATGACAAGCAAAAATGTGCATAGGCCCTGCAAGCCGCGTGAGAGACTCGCGCACCGGCAAGGGCAAGCGATGACCAGACTGACCGACATGACCAGCTTTGCCGATGCGCAGGCGCACGCCTGTTCGGCGGGCATGTGGGATTTGTTCGACGGCAATCGCGAGGCGATGAACATCGCGCATGAATGCGTGCTGCGCCACGCCGACGGTTCGGGCCGCGCCGCCATCCGCATCGCTCATGCGGCTGATGACAGCGGCAACAAAGTCGAAAACGAGATCGTCAGCTTCGACGATCTGGCCGCCTATGCCTGCCGCTTTGCCCACTGGCTCGATGCACAGGGCGTGGCCAAAGGGGACCGCATCGCGGTGATGCTGGCCCCGTCCTTGCCCTATTACGCCTGCATCTTCGGGGCGATCCTGCAAGGCGCGATCGCGGTGCCGCTGTTCACCCTGTTCGGCCCCGATGCGCTGCGCCTGCGGATCGGCGACTGCCAGCCCGCCCTGGTCATCACCAATGATGAAAAAGCCCCGCTGGTCCGCGCGATCGAAGGCCAGCGCGTGCTGCTCGCCGATGCGGCGCTAATGGCTGAACTTGAAGGCTTCCCCGCCAGCTTTACGCCGCACAGCGCCGCCGACGATCTGGCCTTTTTCCAATATACGTCGGGCACCACGCGTGAACTGCCCGATGCGGTGAAGCATACCCATCGCTCGGTCGTCACGCTGATGTATGCCGCGCTTTACGGCACCGGTATCCGCCCGGGTGACGAATTCTTCTGCCCGTCCAGCCCCGCCTGGGGCCACGGACTGGTGCACGGCACGATGGCCCCGCTGGCGCTGGGCGTCACCACCGGCACGATGGGGCGCGGCAAGTTTGATCCGGTGCGGCTGATGCAGGCGATCGAGGATTTCGGCATCACCAATCTTTCCGCCGCTGCCACCCATTACCGGATGATGAAGAACACGCAGCGATCGGGCGAATTCGCCTTCAAGCTGGCCAAACTGTCCTACACCGGCGAACCGATCGATCCGGCCACGCTGGAATGGATCGATGCGACCTTCGGCGTGGATGCCTGCTCAATGTATGGCACTACCGAAATCGGCGTGGTGCTGGTCAATTATCCCGGCGCGCCTGATTTCACCGTAAAGCCCGGTTCGCTCGGCAAGCCGGTTCCCGGTCTCGAACTGGAAGTGCGCCGCTCCGACGGCACACCCACCGATCCGGGCGAAATCGGCGAACTGATGCTCAAGCGGCGCGGGCAATGGCTGTCCACCAAGGATCAGGCAAAAATCGACGAGGACGGCTATTTCTACCACTGCGGCCGCGCCGATGATGTGATCATTTCGGCCGGCTGGACAATGAGCGCGGTGGAGATCGAGAACACCATGCTCAAGCACGAAGACGTGCTCGAATGCGCGGTGATCGGCGCGCCCGATGAAAAGCGCGGGCTGGTGGTGAAGGCCTTCGTCATCGCCCGGTGCGCAGGCTCGGACGCCTTCGCGCGCGAATTGCAGACCTTCACCCGCACCCGCCTCGCCCAGCACGAATTTCCCCGCATCGTCGAATTCGTCGACGAACTTCCCAAGACCCCGGCCGGCAAGGTCAACCGCAAGGTGCTGCGCGATCGCGAAGCGGCGCTGGCGGCATGACGAGCGTGGCACGAAGACTGTTGCCGGGATCAGCCGCGCTCGTCAGCCTTGCGTTGACGGGTTGCGCGACAATACCGGCAACCACCGCACGGCCAATCGCCGCCGAAAGCCTGCCGCTCGTCCGCCATATCGACGAGCGATACCAGTCATACCAGATCGGCTTTTCCCATCTGACCGGCGGCGAAACCTGGCGCGCTCTCGATGATATACCCGTAGGAGGCACGCGGGATTTCGCCGCGATCCGCGAAGCACGCTTGCCGACCGATCTGGGCAATGCCCGGCTTAGGATGCTGGCGCGCGAACTTGCTCCTTTCTATGTCCGCTACAGCGGAACCACCGCCAATTCGGTGTATTTTCACGATAGCGATACGCCCTTGCCGGATGCGCCGCCACCGGGCTTCACCGTCATGCTTTCGCGCGAAAGATGGCGCGAAGCCCTTGCCTTTGCCGATGCGGTGGATGCCAAGGTCGTCACCTCCTTCACCAACAGCGAAGGCGTGCGCGACGAGTCGCATGCCTGGACCGCGCGCATGGCGGCACCCTTGCTGGAATATACCCGCGCGATCGGCGGAGAAATCCACGCGGCCGAATTGTTCAATGAACCCAATGCCCCCGAACCGCCAAGATTGCCGCGCGGGTTCACGGCAGAGGAATTCGCCCGCGATTTTGCCGCCTTCCGCCAGATATCGGAAAGCCTGGCCCCGGACATGCGGATTGCCGGACCGGGCAGCGCGATGCTGGGCATTGCCGGAATAACGAGCATCGGCGGCACTTCGCCGGAACAATACGCAGCTGCCGAGCCCCAGCCTGAATTCGATATCGTCTCCTATCACTTCTACCCCGCGCTTGGATCGCGCTGCGCACCGGCAACATCGCCGCAGGGCGTTGCAGAAGAGGCCGCGCGCGATCCGCAATTCCTCGCACGGCCGGATGCGGCATTGCAGCAGATGCTGGCCCTGCGCGAAGCGCACGCCCCATCTGCCCCTGTCTGGCTGACCGAAACCGGCGGCGCGGCCTGCGGCGGGCTGGACTGGCAGCCCAGCTTTCTGGACATGTTCCGCTATCTTGATACCCATGCCCGGCTCGCCCGGCAGGGGCTCGATGCGATCTTCACCCATGCGCTCATCAGCGGCACAAACGGGATTATCGACGAACAGACATTTGCGCCCAATGCGTCCTATTGGGGCGCTGTCCTGTGGCGTCGGCTGATGGGCACCGGCGTGCTCGATACTGGCACCCAGCGTTCTGGCGCGCACCGCTATGCCCATTGTCTGCGGGGCGTTCCGGGCGGAGTGGCTCTGCTTGTCATCAATTATGGCACCACGCCCGACAGCATCGAGGCCAGGGGCGCGGCCGATCTTTACGCGCTGTCATCGGCTGACATGCTTGGCCGGACGGTGAAACTGAACGGCACGCCTCTCACCCTCACGCCCGATGACCAATTGCCCGATATGCGCCCTTACCGCATCGATGGCGGCACCATCCGGATCGCGCCTGCCAGTATTGCCTTTATCGCCCTTCCCGAAGCGAACAATTCCGCATGCCGCAACTGGCGGCAGCTTGCACCAAATCCAAGGAGAATAATATCATGGCCACTGCCGCAATAGCCGAACAGCGTTTCCCCAAGATCACCGAGGCGGGTCTCGACGATCTGCGCCAGCGTATCGGGGTGAAGATCGAGAACACGGTGGAGCCGTGGAACTACGAAGCCACGCGTGACGGCATCCGCCATTATGCGCACGGCATCGGCGATGACAATCCGCTGTGGTGCGATCCCGATTATGCCGCGAAGACCAGATACGGCAGCATCGTTGCCCTGCCCAGTTTCCTGTTTTCCACCAGCCGCATCGTGTCAGGCTATTGCGGCGGCCTGCCCGGCGTCCACGCCATGTGGGCAGGCGCCAAGTGGACCTGGCACAAGCCGGTGCTGCGCAATGACACCATCCGCACAGAGGCTTATCTGAAAGATCTGATCGGGCACGAGACCCGCTTTGCCGGGCGCTCCTACCAGCAGATCTACCATGTCGATTTCTACAATCAGCACGGTGACCATGTGGCCGAATGCGACAGCTATGTGTTCCGTACCGACCGCGATGAGGCGCGCGAGCGGGGCACCAAATATGACGGAGTGAAGGGCGCAATCGATCGGATCGGGCAGGATCAGCTGGAAGAATGGTTCGACCTTTACCGCAATGAGGAAATCTGCGGCGCCACGCCCCGCTATTGGGAAGATGTCGCCGTGGGCGAGGCATTGCCGAAGATGATGAAGGGGCCGATGACGGTGACCGGCTTCATCGGCTATGCGCAGGGCTGGGGCGGGCTGTATATCCGCACCAACAAGCTGCATTTCCAGCTGCTCGATGCCCACCCCGGCCTCGGCATCCCCAATCATTTCGGCATCAGGGACGTGCCCGAACGCGTCCACTGGGATGATGCCTTCGCCCGCGAAGTGGGCACGCCGGGCGCCTATGATTACGGACCCGAGAGGTGCAGCTGGCTGACCCACCACCTGACCAACTGGATCGGCGACGATGGTTTCCTGGCCAGCCATGATTGCCAGATCCGCCGCCACAATCCCGATGGCGACGTGATTTTCATAGACGGCACGGTAACGCGCAAGTTCGAGGAGGGCGGCAGGAAATTCGTCGAAGTGGCGCAGGAAGCCACCACCCATCGCGGCGAACGCAGCGCCATTGGCACCGGCGTGGTCGAACTGCCGGGCAAGGGCTGATTGCGATGGCCCGGATCGTCCGCATTTTTGGTCGGCTGGCTCTCCCGGCTATGGTTTTTGCAGCGATGCCGGCGGTTCATGGTCCTGCATCTGCCCAAGCTGTTGATGAGACGCACCCTTCGCCAACCGCGTTCGAGGAGGCCGCTGTTTTGGTCGACTTTTCCCGGTCGCTTGGCGAACTGCTGCGCACCGAGGGATTGAACACTTGGGACAACGGGGATCCGGAACCGGATCTCAGGGTGGCCGATGTTGCGTTTCTGGACGATCAGGGCCTACGTGCCGATATCGTCCGGATCGGTATCGGGGTCGATGAGGATTTGTGCGACCTGCAAGCGCAGACGTGCGACTTTTCGAGTATGGGCTGGATCTTCGATGCGAGTTCCCTAACGGAATCTCTCGTCGTTCACCTCTCGCCCGAGGGTCTGTTTGAGCCCGATCGCGAGCCCGCTGACCTCTTTCCCTTGCTGACATTGGCGATCCGCGAACTCAAGGATCAGGTCCCCAACGTTAACTACATCGAGGCGTTCAATGAACCGGATTGGGTCCACCATGTCATGCAGGTGCGGGTCGGGGATGAGCCCGACGTAACGCCGGAGGATTTGTACCAGTGGTACGTACCCTTCTACCAAGCGGTAAATGCGGTGAATGTCGGCCTGCACCCCAATGATCGGATAAGGGTTGGCGGCCCGACCTTGATGAGCTTCGATCACGAAGGGTGGATCCCATCGTTCCTGGATGGGTACGCGACCGATCCCGATCCCGATAAGCGCCTCGATTTCATATCTTGGCACGGTTATGGCTATTTTGACGAAAGTACTGGCTACCGCTCCTATGTCTTCTTCAAGGATGACCCCAGCATGGTGGCCGATCAGCGCGCACGGCTTGATGGGATGCTGGAGGCGCGGGGCCTCACCACCATTATCCCCGCTTTAGTAACGGAAACCGGCGTATATCCTGGACCGGCTTACGACGAAGCCGATCCCAGCCGGAACGACTGGATTCGCCAAGCATCGGGAATTGCATCGCTGCACTACTGGTATCTGGAGCAGCGGGACATCTACCCGTTCCACTGGACCATCCGACACGCTGGCGACGGTCGAAAGGACCAGCTGGTAACGCTGCGCGGCGAAGACGAAGAAAGTCCCACCGGCACATTCACCCCTTATGGCAATCTGTTGCTGATGCAGTCCATGCTGCGCGATGAGCGAGTGGCGGCCGAGTCCGATGCGCTGGTGAACGGCAAGGGCATCTACGCCATTGCGACCCGCGGCGAGAACGGCGCGGCGATTATGATCTGGAACTATCAGGGCACGGACACGCAGGCTTTCCGTGTGACAGTTAATCTTGGCGGATTCCCGGACAACTCTCTGGGACATGCCATGACTGAGCGGCAATACCGAATCGACGAGAACATAAGCAATTACTGGACCGATCCGCAAAACGCCAATCTCCAGCAGGTGGCGGAATCGGCCCTCACTATCGGCGACCGGCATCATCTGACCATCGATTTGCCGCCAAATTCACTCCATCTTGTCACTCTGGATTTTGCAAGCGCACATCGTGACTAGGCCGACCCGGGCCGTGCCGACTGTTAGCGCCAAAGGGTATTAGGTAATGAACGGATCCACGGTTTCCGACACGCTGTTCAACGGCGAGGTCTCGCTCCAGTTATGGTTTGCGATGTTCGTCGTGGCGGGCATCTTCGCGGGCATCGTCAGCGGCTTCTTCAAGGCGCGCAAGATCCAGCCAAAGGGCTTCAAATGGCACCGCTTCCGGATGGAGGCGCTGTATGGTGTGATCAATGTGGCGATATCGGGCACCGCGATTGCCTGGACCACCGGCTGGCTGCAGGACAATGGCCTGATGGTCATCAGTTCCGCGCCCGTCAGCTGGTGGGCCGTGCTGCTGCAATACGTGGCCTATTTCTTCCTGTTCGATACCTGGTTCTACTGGCTGCACCGATGGATGCACAAGGAACCGGTTTATACCTGGGTTCACAAGCTGCACCACTTTTCGACCTCGCCCAATCTGCTTACCACCATATCGGTCAATCCGCTCGAATCGCTGGTCAATGGCGGCTTCGTGCCGATCTTCGCCACCGCCACCACTCTGCTGGTGATGCCGGTCAGCGAACAGGCGATGTTCCTGATCGGGCCGACCAACATCATCATGGGGCTGTATGTCCATTCGGGATATGAATTCTTCCCTCGCTGGTGGAACAGGAGCTGGGCGACCAAATGGTTCATCACCGCCACTTTCCACGATCAGCATCACAAATATTTCACCGCCAATTTCGGCGGCTATACCACCATCTGGGACAGGCTGTGCGGGACCATGCGGCCGAAATTTGAAACCGATTTCGAAAAGCTAGCCGCGCGCCGGGCGCAGGCAAAGGTTACCGAAAGCGAACCGCAGGAAAGCTAGGCTCAGGGCCTGGAGCACTTTCCGACCAGACCGAATCACGTACGAAATCGAAATGTCGCTGGCTTGATCGGCGCGGCGATGGATGCCCCGTGAGGATTCGAACCTCAATTGACGGAGTCAGAGTCCGTAGTCTTACCATTAGACGACGGGGCAATACCGTGAAGCGCGCGCCTCTATATCGCCGCCCCGCAGGGGTCAAGGGCGCAGCGGCGGACCGCGCTCCAGAATCTCCAGCCGCGCGCGCTGTTCACCGCCCTCCAGCAGTGCATCCATTGGCGCATCCAGCCGCCGCCGCCAGTTGGGGTGCTGGGCGATGGTGCCGGGGATATTGGGCTGTTCGGCCAGCCCCAGCAGATCTTCCACCGGCACTATCACCAGCGCCGAGGGCGTGCGGGCGATATGCGCGATGGCGGCGGTGA
>JBGSLI010000530.1:0-2545 GCA_041740775.1 Alteraurantiacibacter sp.
CGCAAAGCGGTGGAAATGCGCCCGCTGATCCGGCGCGGCAGGCTGGGCGGGGCGAGGCGGCGTTTGTTTTCCCAGCGCGCATTCATCCGCATCAGGCTGACGAAATCCATCACATCGCCGATTTCGATCACGATGCGGCCATCCATATAGGCCTCGCCCGCCCCGAGCCGCGGATCGAGCAGGATATCGCGCGCCGCCTTGCGATCGGCAAAGCGGATGGCGACATCGGAAAAGCCCGGCGTGGCGGTGCCGAATGTGCGGGTGGCGCCGCTGGCATGGGTAACCGCCAGCGTGCCCTGTTTCACCAGCTTTGCCAGCAGTTTGTCGATCAGCTTTTCGGAAGTGCTCATACCTCGCCTCTAATCCAGCTGAGCCGCCGGGGCCAGATGCGCAGATATCACTGCGCGGCTTCCTTCAGCGCCGGATCGAGATGCCATGAGGGCGGTTCTTCCAGACCGCGCAGACGGGCCGATTCCTCATACATGAAATCGCGCGTCATCGGGATTGCCGCGCGGTCCTTCACGTAAAGGATCTGCCAGTTGATCATGCTGCCGTTGCGGAAGCTCTGTTCTGCCCCGGCAAGATAGAACAGCCACATGCGGTAGAATTCCTCGTCGTAAAGCTCGACGATCTCGTCACGGTGCATCACCGTGCGGTTATACCATTCCTCCAGCGTGTAGCAGTAATGGAAGCGCATCGCTTCCACATCCATCACCTGCCAGCCGTATTTTTCCGATTGCGTCACCAGTTCGGACAGGGCGGGTATATAGCCGCCGGGGAAGATGTATTTCCGCGTCCATTTGTCGGTAAATCCGGGCGGGCCGGATCGCCCGCAGCAATGGCTGAACATCACCCCATCGGGCTTCAGCAGCTTTTGCGTGTGTTCGAAGAACAGCGGATAATGCGGCGTGCCGACATGTTCGAGCAGGCCGACCGAGGTGATCCGGTCAAACTGGCCTTCCACGTCGCGGTAATCCATCAGCGCGAACTTGACCTTGTCGGACACGCCCGCCTCGGCCGCGCGTTCCTTGCAATAGGCGATCTGATCGGGTGCCAGCGCCACCCCCAGCACTTCGCAGCCATAGGTGCGGTGAAGGTAGAGCGCCAGCCCGCCCCAGCCGCAGCCGATATCGAGCACGCGCATCTTCGGCCCGTTTTCGGGCGTGATGTTCAGCTTGGCGGCGATATGCGCCTTCTTGTCGAGCTGGGCCTTTTCCAGACTGTCGTTCAGATCGCGGTGATAGCCCATCGTATATTGCCGGTCCTCGTCGAGGAACAGTTCGTACAGGCGGCGGGTAAGGTTGTAGGTGTGTTCGGCGTTCTTGCGCGCCTTGCCCTTCAGATTGATGCCGTCCGCCTTGGCGATGGCCTTCTGCATGGTGGTGCGGATGATCCCGCGCGGCTTGATCGCCACATCGCCCAGCCGCTTGGTATTGCCGGTAACAAATAGCACCATGTCGCGGATATCGTGCGGTTCTTCCACCACAAGCCAGCCCCACATGAAGGCCTCGCCCGCGCCCACCTGCGGATAGCGGGCGATGTGGTTGGCGGCCTTGCGGTTGGTCAGCCGGACCCGGATCGGCCCCTTGTCCATGCCATGCACGCCGGCTTCCACGCCGGGGCCGTATTCGTAGGTCTTGCCGTCATGATCGGTAATGACAAGGCGGCCGTTCCTGATCCCTTGCTTCAGAAATTTATCGAGCAGCCACATAAGGCCAGCTTCTCCCGGATTGTGAGCGTATGGTTGCGAGCATCGGATTACAGGCGAAAGTGTGTGCGCAGCGTTTGGCGCGAAGTCAATTGTGCGATAGCCTCGCCGTATGCCTGCCCCCATGCCCGTCATTGCGAGGAGCCATAGGTGACGAAGCAATCCAGCCCTGAGGATTGTTGTTGTCAGAAAACGTTGCGACTGGATTGCTTCGCCTGCGGCTCGCAATGACGAGGGAGCGTATCAGATTCCCGCATACCACTGATATCCGTGGTGGTCTTCCCAATATCCGCCCATGCCCGCGCCGATCGGGTCAAGGCTGGCCACTGCTTCGATGCCGGTGAGATATTTGGCGTGCTTGTATCCCAATTGCCGTTCGAGCCGCAGCCGTAGCGGCGCACCGTTGATGACTGGCAGCGGCTCGCCGTTCAGCGCGTGGGCAATGATCGTCTGCGGATGGAAGGCATCGTCCATGTCGCAGCTTTCGTAATAGGCCGATTGCGCAAAGCTGTCTGCGCAGTGGAACACGATGAAGCGCGCTTCCGGACGCAGCTGCGCCAGCGACAGGATTTCCGAAAGCTGCGGCCCCGTCCATTCGCCGATCGCGCTCCACCCTTCCACGCAATCATGGCGGGTGATCTGCGTGCGCTGGGGCAGGGCGCGGATATCGGCCATGCTGAAGTCGCGCGGATTGTCCACCAGCCCGCCCACCGCCAGCCGCCAATTGGCAAAGCCTTCTGCCTCAGCCGCACGATAGGCGGGCGTATCCACCGTCTGATTGCCGTTGCCGCGAAAGAAGGGTGAGATATTGGCGCGGGAATATTCGGGCGCCAGCGC
>JBGSLI010000531.1:0-4958 GCA_041740775.1 Alteraurantiacibacter sp.
GGCGAAAGGCGCCGTGCCGCCATTGCCCGCGCGCTGGCGCAGGCGCCCGATCTGCTGCTGCTGGACGAGCCCACCAACCATCTCGATCTGGCCGCGATCGACTGGCTCGAAGCCTGGCTCACCCGTTACAAGGGTGCCTTCATCGTCATCAGCCACGATCGCACCTTTCTGAAACGCCTGACCCGATCGACGCTGTGGCTCGACCGGGGCAATCTGCGACGCAAGGATGTGGGTTTCGGCGGATATGAAGCATGGGAAGAACAGGTCTATGCCGAAGAAGCGCGCGCGGCGGAAAGGCTGGATGCGCGGCTGAAGCTAGAAGCGCACTGGCTGGAACGCGGAGTCACCGCGCGGCGCAAGCGCAACCAGGGGCGGCTGGAAAAGCTGTGGGAAATGCGCGCCGCCCGCGCCGCCATGCTCTCCCCCGGCGGCACCGCCAGGCTGCAATTGGCGAGCGACGACGAGTTCAAGAGCAAATCGGTGATCGTGGCGGAGAATATCGCCAAGACCTACGATGGCCGCCCGATCATCAGGCCCTTTTCGCTACGCATCCAGCGCGGCGACCGGATCGGCATCGTCGGCGCGAACGGTGCGGGCAAAACCACCTTGCTCAAGCTATTAACCGGAGAAATCGAACCCGACAGCGGCACAGTCACGCACGCCCGCACGCTGAGCGGGGTGACAATCGATCAGCAGCGCGCGCTGATGGATCCTCAAAAGAGCGTGCGGCAGGTGCTGGCTGAAGGCGGAGACTGGATCGACGTGCGCGGCACCCGCAAGCACGTGCAGGCCTATCTCAAGGATTTCCTGTTCGATCCCGGCCTGGCCGATGCAAAGATCGGCACCTTTTCCGGCGGCGAACGCAGCCGCCTGCTGCTGGCGCGCGAATTTGCCCGCACCTCCAACCTTCTGGTGCTGGACGAGCCGACCAATGATCTCGATCTCGAAACGCTCGATCTGTTGCAGGAAGTGGTGGCCGATTACGAAGGCACCGTGCTGATCGTCAGCCACGATCGCGATTTTCTTGACCGCACGGTCACGGTAACGCTCGGCCTCGATGGCAGCGGCACGGTGGATATCGTGGCGGGCGGATACGCGGACTGGCAGGAAAAGCGCCAGGCAGTTGCGGCGGCGAAAGCCGGAGCTGCCCGGCGGCAGGGCGCAGTGGAAAGCGCGGAAAAGGCGCGCATCCTTCCACCCCCTCCCCCGCTTGCCCGCCCGGCCCGCCTGTCATACAAGGACCAGCGCGATTTCGAATTGCTGCCCGCGCGCATCGAAGAACTCGAAAGCCTGATCGCAAAGGGAGAGGCAGCGCTGGCCGACCCCGATCTCTACACCGCCGATCCGGAAAAGTTCGCGCGCATCAGCAAATCGCTGGAACTGGCGCGGGAAGAAAAGGATGCGGCGGAAGAACGTTGGCTGATGCTGGCGGAACGCGCGGAAAGCTAGGCATTTGCAGGCATCGGACAGACGCTTGCGAAACGCCCCTTGCCCCGCGCCCCACCGGACAGCTAAGGGAAAGGTTTGGCGGGGTAAGCCCGCGCGCAAACAGCGAATATGGACGGGAATCACGTGATCCGCAAAATCGGTCTTCTGCTTGGCGTTGCTGCACTCGGCGCGCTTGTCACCTCCTGCGGCGGAGGTAACGGTTCGACACCGACGCCCACGCCCACCGGTACCAGTACCGCCACGCCCACCCCCACGCCAACCACCGCTGCACCATTCAGCCTGACCGCCGATTTTGCCACCAACGGCACCAATACCGGCATCATCGTCGCCTATTTCACCCCCGCAGCAGGTGGCACGGAAACCTTCAACGATGGCGCACGCGTCAACGGCACCAGTGCGATCGCCTTTGTCGCTTCGCCCGACAGCGCCACCTTCTCCTTCCCCGATCTGCGCGATCCGGTGGTGTTCGGTGCCGCCGATTTCGTCAGCCTTTCGGCAACAGAGCGCCGCTATGTTGCAGGTGACGAGGCGCTGACCCTGTTCCTGCCGTTCCAGGAGGTGCTCCAGGTCAGTTATCAGATCGACAACCAGGCCTTCACCCGCGGCACGGTGGACGGCACGCTGCGTAGCGAGCGGCTGGCGATATTCTTCAACCCGGTCACCACCACCGATGATATCACCACCGCGCTTACCTACACCGGGCAGGCGCGCGTGGAAGGTGGGGAACCGGGCACCACGGCAACAGGCGTGCTGTCTTCCCCGCAGGCCACCTTTACCGTAACGCCGGGCGCAACCGAAGACCGGATCACCGGCACGATTACCGTGTTTGAAACCGCAGGCGCAGTGCAGACGCAGGTGGCCACCATCACCATCGATGCCGCGCTGTCTTCAGCGGGCGGCTTCAGCGGCACGATCACCGATGCCGCGAACAAGCTTACCGGGCAATATGCCGGCACGGTGGCGGGGGCGAACCGTGACGAATTGCTGATCGTATTTTCGGCTGTCGACAACAATGCCACCGATACCGATCTGACCGAATTCCTCGGCAGCTTCATCGGCAGCTGACTTGCGCCGGGCGGCGTAACGCGGTTAATCCTTGTGGAAGGAGAGACCGCATGACACGCCGCATCGCCTTATCATTGTTGCTGCTTGCCGCTGCACCGCCGCTGGCGGCGCAGGAAGCCGATCTGTCGCAATCGCCGCGCGTGCTGGCCGAACGCGCCGGGGCGCAGGTGGCCGAAGAAGGCTGGCAGGCGCCGCGCACCGATTGGGGCGATCCCGATCTGCGCGGCACCTGGCCGCTCGATGTGGTGGGGCGCACCTCCACCGAAAGGCCGGAGGAATTCGGCATCCGCGCCTATTATTCACAAGCCGAATTTGCCGAAGCGATGGCGCGCAGCGAGGAAATTGCGGCGGGATACGCGCGCGAGGACGCCAGCGGCGAAATTGGCAGCGGGCACTGGTTCGAATGGGGCACGCCGCTCAGGCAGATATCGCTCATCATGGCGCCCGCCAACGGCCGCATTCCGCCGCTCACCCCGGCGGGCGAGGCGATGAGCGCGGCGATGCGATCGAGCTGGAACGTGACGCAGTTCGAGCAGATCGGTGATTTCAATTCGCTCGACCGCTGCCTGTCGCGCGGGCTGCCCAGTTCGATGACGCCCTTCCCCTACAACAATGGTGTGCGCATCTTCCAGTCACCCGGCCATGTGGTGATCCAGCTGGAACTGGTCCACGAAACCCGCATCGTGCGGCTGGAGGGGGAGGCGCTGCCCGATGAAATCCGCCCCTGGCTGGGATCATCGCTGGGCCGCTGGGAAGGCGATACGCTGGTGGTGCAAACCACCAATCTCACCGGCGAAACGCCGATGAACATCGTCGGCCCCGGCAACAAGCCGATCCCCACCAGCCGCGAACAGGTGCTGGTGGAACGCTTCACCCCGGTAGGGCCGGATACGCTGTTCTATGCCGCGACCATTGCCGATCCGGTGGTGCTCACCGCCCCCTACACGCTCGCCTTCCCGCTGACGCGCGACGATGATTACCAGATGTTCGAATACGCCTGCCACGAAGGCAATACGGTCGTGCGCAATTACATCACCACAACCAGCCCGCGCTTTGTGGGAGAAGACGCCGCGCCGGTGGATGATCCGGCCGAATGGGTGGCCGATACGGTGGAACGGTAGGTTCTGCCCCCTACCCCTTCCACACCCGCCGTTCTTCTGCCGCCTTCAGCACTTCATAGGCGAGCTGCAGCTTCTGGAATTCCGCCGCTGCCGCCGCATCGCCGGGCTTCACATCGGGGTGGACCTTTTTCGCCCGCGCGCGCCATTCGCGCTTGATCGCGTCAAAATCGGCGTCGGCTTCAAGCTCGAACACGTCCAGCGCGCGCATTTCATCGGCTGATCGTGAACCATCGCCACTGCTCGCCCAGCCGTAATGCTGCGCTTCGGCATAGCCTGCATTCTCGGCCTGTTCGGCCTTGGCGCGGGCTTGCGCCTCTTCCTTGTCCAGCCCCTGGAAGTAATCCCAGCCCTTGTTGTATTCCGCCGCATGGGGGGTGCAGAAATACCAGCGCTCCTTGCTGTTGGGGCTTTTGGGCGCGGGGCAATCACCCCGCTCGTTGCAGCCGTGGCGATCGCAGATGCGCACTTCCACGGCATCGCGGCTGGAACCATAGCCGCGCCAGCGCGGGAAGCCCCAATCGGTGGAGCGGCCACCCGAACGGGCCATCAGCGGATATCCTGCGCAAATTGCATCGCCCGCCTATAGGCATGCAATCGCCGCGCGTGAACCGCGCATTTTGGACAGGCGATTTTCATCATTCCGATACAATTACGTGCAAAATGCTGCATTGCAATATGGGCCGCGCGGCCTATTTGCGATCTGAACCCGAACAAGGCGAGCATTCCCCGTGAGCAAGCAACTGGCCATTTCCGTATCTGCGTCCATCTTTGCGATGGCGGCCTTCACGCTGTTTGCCACGCCCGGCGGCGAATTGTCCCACGGCTCTGCGTTGAACGAAGCGGGCGCGACGGTGGAAGCCGCCGCGCCCGTATTTGACCGGGTTGCCCCGGCGCTGTTCGATCTGATCGGCTGATCAGCGGCTGATCATCACCGTCACCGCGCGGCGGTTGCGCGCCCAGGAACTTTCGTCCGATACGGTGGCAATTGGCCGTTCTTCACCGTGGCTGACCGTGGACAGGCGCGAATCGGGCACACCCAGGCTGACGAGATAGTTCTTCGCCGCATTGGCGCGGCGTTCACCCAGCGCAAGGTTGTAATCGCGCGTGCCGCGTTCATCCGCATGGCCTTCCACCGTGGCGCGGGCGCCGGTGTGCTGCAGCAGATATTCCGCCTGACGGCGCAGCGCGGCGGCATCTTCGCTATCGACATTGTAGCGATCGGTTTCGAAATAAATCGTGTCCGCACCCGCCATTGCCAATGCCCAGTGCGCTTGCGAACCCGGCTGCGGGCCAACCGGCGGTGCCGGCGGCGGGGTCGGCGTG
>JBGSLI010000532.1:0-3622 GCA_041740775.1 Alteraurantiacibacter sp.
CCGTCCGCGTCGGTGGAAGCTGATACAGCGGCGGGGGCAGGGTCTTGCGCGTTCCCCTCGTCGAACGGGCTGGCAAATTCGCCCAACGCGATCCCGCCCACGATAGCTAGCGCGATCGCCGCGATCACACCCAGCCCGATCCGCGCGGCCTTGCCTTTGCCGCGTTCCTCCTCGCCGGCAAATGCGCCGTCATCGTTGTCGTCATCGTAGTCGTCATCGTAGTCACCGGCTTCCGCATCCGGTTCGGCCTTCACTGCGGATACTTCGGCAACGATCTGCGTGACTTCGTCCTCTTCCGGCTCCTCTTCCTCTGTGATCGCGCTTCCCATCGGCCCGATCGGCGCGGCGGGGGTGGGGGTGACCACGGTGGGGAGGATATCCTCGTCATCGGGCGCGGCCCAATCTTCCAATTGCGCGAAAAGCGGCTGTGCGCGGTCGAGCAGTTCGTCGGCCGAACGGATGCGATCATCGGGATGCGTGGCCAGCATGGCTGCCAGCAGCGGCTGCATGGGGGCAGCGATGGGGGAAAGATCGGGCGCGTCGCGCCGCCTGCGGATCGCCGCGCCCGGCGTATTGCCCATGTCGATCGCCTTGCCGCGCGCCAGCCCCAGGATCACCAGCCCCAGGCTGTAGATATCGGTCCACGGCCCGATGGCGTAATCGGGTTCGCCCAGCTGTTCGGGCGCGACGAAGCCGTATTTGCCGGCAAAGCCCGAACCGATGATCGTGGTGCCATCGCCCGCGGTATCCTTGACGATGCCGAAATCGATGATCTTGGGGCGGCAGATATCGCCGTCTTCGAGCAGCACATTGTCGGGTGCCAGATCGCGGTGGATGATCCCCGCCTTGTGCGCGGCGCGCAGGCCGATGGCGAGTTCGGTCAGCAGCGACAGCAGTTCTGCGGGAGCAAAATTGCGCCTGCCGATCAGCGATTTGAGGCTCGGTCCGTCGATGAATTCGGTCACGATGAAGCTTATGTCCAGCTCCGGATCGTGGGCGAAGGTGCGATAGGCGACAAGGCGCGGATTGTTCAGCCGCAGCATCGCCTTCACTTCCTTGCCGAACATCTGCCGGAACAGATCATCGTCTGCCTGCTCGGTGCGGATCACCTTTATCGCGACGTGATCTTCCTCCATGAAGATATTCGCCGCGCGCCACACCGCGCCCATGCCGCCTTCGCCAATGCGCTCGAGGATGCGGTAATTGTTGTTGAGCACGCGCCCCGGCTCAAGCGCCTTGCGCGGTGCCGGTAGCCCCTCTGCATTTTCCGCCATGCTGTTCCCCCGCCGATCATCCGCTGCCGCCATGCCAGGCAAGCGATGCTAGGCCAGCGCGCGGCATCCGTCCATCATCGGAGCGGGCACGAAGGGGGAGGGCAGGGCAGAATTGTCCGCCGCCATTTCAGGCGTCGATCATATCGCGGTCCACTTCGCCGGCGCGGTTCTGGATGAAATTGAAGCGGTGTTCGGGGTTGCGGCCCATCAGTTGATCGACCAGTTCCTTCACCGCAAAGCGCGCCTCGCGCTGTTCGGGCAGGGTGATGCGGATCAGGCTGCGGCTGGCCGGGTCCATCGTGGTTTCGCGCAATTGGCCGGGGTTCATTTCGCCCAGCCCCTTGAACCGGCTGACTTCCACCTTCCTGCCCTTGAACTGGTTCGCCTCGATTTCGGCCCGGTGCGCATCGTCGCGGGCATAAAGGCTCTCCTTGCCCGCAGTCAGCCGGTAGAGCGGCGGCTGTGCCAGATACAGGTGCCCGCGTCGCACCAGTTCGGGCATTTCCTGGAAGAAGAAGGTCATCAGCAGCGTGGCGATATGCGCGCCGTCGACATCGGCATCGGTCATGATCACCACCCGGTCGTAACGCAGGTTCTCCGGATCGCAATCCTTGCGCATCCCGCAGCCCAGCGCCAGCGCCAGATCGGCGATTTCGGAATTGGCGCGGATCTTGTCGATAGAGGCGCTGGCGACGTTCAGGATCTTGCCGCGAATGGGCAGGATTGCCTGCGTCTTGCGGTTGCGCGCCTGTTTGGCACTGCCGCCCGCGCTGTCACCTTCGACGATGAACAGTTCGGTTTCGCCCTCTCCCTCGCCCGAACAATCGGTCAGCTTGCCGGGCAGGCGCAGTTTCTTGGCGCTTGTGGCGGTCTTGCGCTTGATCTCGCGTTCGGCCTTGCGCTTCTGGCGCTCCTCCATCCGCTCCATCACCGCGCCGAGCAAGGCGCGTCCGCGCTCCATATTGTCGGCCAGATAATGATCGAAATGATCGCGCATGGCGTTTTCCACCAGCCGCGCGGCTTCCGGGCTGGTCAGCCGGTCCTTGGTCTGGCTCTGGAATTGCGGATCGCGGATGAACACGCTGAGCATGATTTCCGCGCCCGTCATCACATCGTCGGCGGTCAGGTCTCTGGCCTTCTTCTGGCCGGTCAGTTCGCCGAAAGCGCGCAGGCCTCTGGTCAGCGCGGCGCGCAGCCCGGCCTCGTGCGTGCCGCCATCGGGGGTGGGCACGGTGTTGCAATACCAGCTGGCCGAACCATCGGACCACAGCGGCCAGGCCACCGCCCATTCCACCCGGCCCTGTTCTTCGGGAAAGTCCTGCCGTCCGGCGAAAAATTCGGCTGTCACGCATTCGCGTTCCCCCACCTGTTCGGCCAGATGATCGGCCAGCCCGCCGGGGAACTGGAACACCGCTTCGGCAGGCACATCATCCGAGGCCAGCGAAGGCGCGCATTTCCAGCGGATTTCCACCCCGGCAAACAGATAGGCCTTGGACCGCGCCAGCTTGAACAGCCGCGCGGGTTTGAACGGGCGATCGCCGAAGATTTCCGTATCGGGCACAAAGCACACGCTGGTGCCGCGCCGGTTGGGGGTATCACCCACCTTCGTCAGCCCGCCCTGCGGGACTCCGCGCGAAAATTCCTGCGCGAAAACCTGCCTGTTGCGCGCCACTTCGACGCGGGTGAAGCTGGACAGCGCATTGACCACGCTCACCCCCACGCCGTGTAGCCCGCCGCTGGTGGCATAGGCCTTGCCCGAAAACTTGCCGCCCGAATGCAACGTGCTCATGATGACTTCGAGCGAGGATTTGCCGGGAAACTTCGGGTGTTCGTCCACCGGAATGCCGCGCCCGTTATCGGTAATCGTCAGCCGGTTGCCTTCCTCCAGCACCATTTCGATGCGGTTGGCGTGGCCCGCCACCGCTTCGTCCATCGCATTGTCGAGGACTTCGGCGGCGAGGTGGTGGAGCGCGCGTTCATCGGTGCCGCCGATATACATGCCGGGGCGGCGACGGACCGGTTCCAGCCCCTCCAGCACCTCGATCGAGGAAGAATCATAATCGCCGCCGCCAGTGGGCAGGGCTTCGAACAGGTCATTGCTCATGGCTGAGGCTATAGGCGCGCGGATTTGCCGCCTTCAAGCGGGCGGCGATATTTATCCGCGCTCAGAAACCCGCAGGAGCCGGATCGACAACGCTGAAGCCGCCATTGCCCACCTGCCGCACTTCGAAGGCGCGCTGGCCCATGCCGTTGGCCTGGAAGCGGATCGGTCCGTCGAGGCCGAGGAAGCCGCCCTCCTCGGTCAGCAGGCCGGCTGGCAGTCCGCGCCCCGGCTGCCAGTCGCGCGC
>JBGSLI010000533.1:0-1522 GCA_041740775.1 Alteraurantiacibacter sp.
AGCCCACCACCCCGCCGCCGATGATCACCACCTTGCCCGGCATCACCCCTGGCACCCCGCCCAGCAGCACGCCGCGCCCGCCATGCGCCTTTTCCAGCGCGGTGGCGCCTGCCTGAATGCTCATCCGGCCTGCCACCTGGCTCATGGGTTTGAGCAGCGGCAGCCCGCCGCCATGGCCGGTAACGGTTTCATAGGCGATTGCGGTCACTCCCGATTTCACCAGATCGGCGGTCTGTTCGGGGTCGGGGGCAAGGTGGAGATAGGTGTAGAGCAATTGCCCTTCGCGCAGCTGCGCGCGTTCTTCGGCCTGCGGCTCCTTGACTTTCACGATCATTTCGCAGCTGGCGAAGATTTCTTCCGCCGTATCCACCACCCTGGCACCGCGCACGGTATAATGCCGGTCAAACGCGCCGATCCCGCCGCCCGCGCCGGTTTCGATCCATACCTCGTGCCCGTTGGCCACCAGTTCGCCAGCGCTTTCAGGGGTCAGGCCGACACGATATTCGCGGTTCTTGATTTCCTTCGGGCAGCCGATGCGCATGGTGCGATTCTCCTTGGGCGATCAGGTTACATCTGAAACAATATTGCCGCAAGCCGTAAGAATCGATCCGCACGCTCCTCGGCTATTCGGCAGCGAACAGCGCCAGATCGATGCTTTCGCCCACCGCGCGCAGGCCTTCGTCCGATCCGTGGAGGAAATCGCCCATGTGATAGCCATCGCGCATGGTGGCGGGATCGGCGGGATCAGCAAAGGCAGTATCAAGCCGCACCACCGCATCAAATTCGCCCGAATTGACGATCCATTGGTTGATCGCGCGGCGCGCCGCTTCGCCCTCCTCGCTCCAGTACATCGCGCCCTTGTAGGGGCCGATGGGCGATCCGATCACCGTGATCCCCGCCGCATGGGCGCGGGCGATTATCTGGCGATATCCGGCGATCATCTGCACCACGTCGATCGGCGGCTGGTCGAATTGCGGAAAGCCCGGAGGCGGCCCTTCCATCCGCCCGAAGCGGTTGCCGATATCATTGACCCCCAGAAACACGATCAGATGGGTGACATTGGGCAGGCTCAGCAAATCCTCGTCCAGCCTGGCCAGCGCGCTTTCGCCCATGCCGGGGGCGAGCAGCCGGTTGCCGCTTATCCCGGCATTGGCGACACCATATTCCAGCCCCGCCGCCTCCAGCCGCTCCGCCAGCACATCGGGCCAGCGCCGGTTAGCGCCAAAGGTGGAGCCGACCCCGTCGGTGATCGAATCGCCAAGCGTGACGATGGTGCCCAGCGCATCGGGCGAATCGACCTCGACTACCGAAACGAAGGCGCGGTGCATTCCGGTGGCGGCCGATTGCCAGTTGGTGCCGATATGATTGCCGGGCGGGGAGACAGCAAGGCGGTCCAGCCCGGTCAGATGGCAGCTGCAGGGGCCGGTGGCCTGCGGCAGGTAGATGTCCACCCTCACGCGGTCGAAATCCGCAGTCGGCAGATCGACCATGTCGCTGGTGAAGGGTGCTCCGCGCGGGATAA
>JBGSLI010000534.1:0-1860 GCA_041740775.1 Alteraurantiacibacter sp.
AAACTGCCATCGCCGGGGAAGATGCCAATTGGGGCCGGGTGGTGATGGCGGTGGGCAAGGCGGGCGAACCGGCGGACCGCGACCGGCTTTCTATCGCCTTTGGCGGGGTGTGGGCGGCGCGCGATGGCCTGCCGGTGGAAGGCTATGACGAGGCACCGGTGGCGGCGCATCTGGCCGGGCAGGAGATCGATATTGCGGTTGATCTGGGGCTGGGGGAAGGCTGCGGCACGGTATGGACCTGCGATCTGACGCATGGCTATATCAGCATCAATGCGGATTATCGTTCATGAATAATATCAGCGCCTTGCATAATGTAGTTGGCAGCCTTCTGCGCAAGGTCAGCCAGGAAATCATCCTGCCGCGATACCAATGCCTGAAAGCGGGCGAAGTGGAGGACAAGGGCGGCAATGACCCCGTCACCATTGCCGATCGCGAAGCCGAGGAAATGCTGCGCGAAGGGCTGGAAAAAATCGTGCCGGACCTCGCTTTCGTTGGCGAGGAAAGCGCCCACGCCAATCCCGCCTTGCTCGATGGCCTCAGCCACGATTGCTGGATCGTCGACCCGCTCGACGGAACGCGCAATTTCGCTCTCGGCAAGCCGCCCTTCGGCATTCTGGTGGCGCTGGCATCGGGCGGCGAGGCGCATAGCGGCTGGATCTACGATTGCCTCAGCGGCCGCCTGTGCACGGCGCAGCGCGGCCAGGGTGCCTTCATCGGAACGGAGCGGGTGAATGCGCTGCCCTCCGGCGAAGCGCCACCCGTCGCGGCGATCTCGCTATTGTTCATGGAAGTTGCCCGGCGCGAGGCGGTAAAGGCGCATATTGCCCCGCATTACCGGCTGGCAGACATTCCCTATTGCGCCGCCGAGCAATATCCGCGGCTGGCACTGGGGGAGAACGATGTGGCGATTTTCGAACGCACGCTGGCGTGGGATCACGCGGCGGGAGCGCTTTGGCTGAACGAGGCGGGCGGCAGGGCCGCACGGCCCGACGGAACGCCCTACCGTGTGGACGGCGATACTCTCGGCGGACTGATCGGTGCGGCCTCGCCCGCCTTGTGGGAGGAACTCGCTGGGAGGCTCTCCCAATTGTGAGTTCCCGCGAAGGCGGAAACCCCATGCCGCAAGAAACGCCGGAGACCCCCGCCTTCACGGGGGCTCACGGGCAGAGTTATAGCTGCGCTTCGAGCCAGCCTTTCAGCGCATTCTTGGGCGCAGCTCCGGCCTTTTGCGCCACCGGCTTGCCATCCTTGAACAATACCAGAAACGGGATCGACTGCACGCCCATCTTCCCCGGCACATCGGGGTTTTCCATGATATCCATCTTGGCGATGGTGACCTGGCCCGCCAGTTCGTCCGAAAGTTCCTCAAGCGCGGGCGCAATCATCTTGCACGGGCCGCACCATTCGGCCCAGAAATCGACCAGCACGGGCGTTTCCGCATCGATCACATCGGCCTGAAAACTGGCATCGGTAACCTTCTTCGTCGCCATGATGGCTTCTCCTGCTTTGTTTGCGACCCTGATTGGGAGCTTGCGATCATAATTGGGGATTGTTGGCGATAAGGCAACGCCGCGCGCGCGATAGCTTTGCTTGTCCCGCCCAAGGCTCGCGTTTCTCCTGCGGATGATGCGCGGAGAGCACCTCCGCGGGAATGGCGATCAGCTGCGGGGTTTGGGTGTAGAGCACCGCCGCCGCAATTTCCCGCCCCGGATAGATCACCGCCAGCGCGGCGGCATAGGCACCCATCTGCGCCAGCGTGGACTGCGGAACTTCGGCCAACGCGGCGGGCGGACGGCGGGCGGTCTTGAAATCGGCCACCAGCACGCGGGTGGCGGTTACCAGCAGCCGGTCAGCCGTGCC
>JBGSLI010000535.1:0-5115 GCA_041740775.1 Alteraurantiacibacter sp.
GCGATCCGAAAGCTTGGCTAGCGCGCCTGCCAGCGCGGCGATTTCTTCGCTGCCCAGCCGGTAATACACCAGCTTGGCTTCCTTGCGCGTTTGCACCAGATCGGCGGCGCGCAGAACGGCGAGCTGCTGCGACAGCGAAGGCTGGGTGATCCCGGTCACCTCCTCGATCTCGCCGACATTGCGCTCTCCCCCGCGCAGCGCCTCCAGAATGCGGAAGCGCAGCGGGTGCGCAATCGCCTTCAACGCATCGATCGGCGCATCGGCAGGCGGCTCGCTGCTCATCGGTGCTTGCCCTTCGCCTTCTCCGGTTTGACCGGTTCAGCTTCGCGCAGAAACCAGTCGCCATCACGCTTGGCGCGATAGACATCGTCAAGCCCGGTCATCGGCATGGCGAGCAGCGGATCGCCCTTTTGCCAATTGGCCGGTGCCAGCACGCCCTGCGCATCCACCGCCTGCAAGGCATCGAGAATGCGCAGCATTTCGGGCACCGAACGGCCGACATTGGCGGGATAACACGTCATCGCCCGGATCGTGCCTTCCGGATCGATGAAGAAGGTGGTGCGCACGGTGGCGCTGTCATTGTCCTGCGGGTGGACCATGCCATAGGCGCGGCCGATCACCAGCGTGGGGTCTTCCACGATGGGGAAGCGCACTTCCACATCGAAGCGATCACGGATCAGCCGCAGCCACGCGAGGTGGGAGAACAGGCTGTCCACCGACAGCGCCATCAGGCTGCATTCGCGCGCGGCAAAATCATCCGCCCGCCGTGCCAGTTCGACAAATTCGGTGGTGCAGACCGGGGTGAAATCGGCCGGATGCGAAAACAGGATCAGCCATTGTCCGGCAAAATCGGACAGGCGCACATCGCCTGCCGTGCTGCGGGCGGCAAAATCGGGCGCGTGATCGCCGATCCTGAGACCGGCACAAACTGCTTCGCGGAGTGTTTCACTGTTCATGGCACCTGTTTACCACTTGACAGATGGAATGCAAGACATATACATATTTTATGTAATTTAATAGGAATTAGCGATGAACGCTCCCGATTCCCCGCCCGATACTGCCCTCGCCAGAGCCGCCGCGCTGGTGGAGCGCGCGCAGGCCGATCCCGCGCTGCGCCCCGAAGTCACCGGCTTTTTTGACGAGGATACCTTTACCGTAACCTATATCGTGGCAGACGCGGCAACGCAGCAATGCGCCATTATCGATTCGGTGCTCGATTTCGATCCGGCCTCGGGCCGCACCGGTTTTGACGCCGCAAACCGGGTGATCGAACACGTCAATGCACATAATCTGAAAGTGACATGGCTGCTGGAAACCCACGCCCACGCCGATCACCTGTCCGCCGCGCCCTATCTGCAGGAAAAGCTGGGCGGAAAGATCGCCATCGGTGAACATATCGCCAAGGTGCAGGGCGTATTCGGAAAACTGTTCAACGCCGAACAAGGCTTCGCGCGCGACGGATCGCAATTCGATATGCTGTTCGCCGATGGCGACACCTTTGCCATCGGCAATCTCAAGGTCGAAGTGCTGCACGTTCCCGGCCACACGCCCGCCTGTATCGCCTATGTCGCGGGTGATGCGGTGTTCGTGGGCGATACCATGTTCATGCCCGATTACGGCACCGCCCGCGCCGATTTTCCCGGCGGCGATGCGCGGCAATTGTTCCGGTCCTTGCGCCGCATTCTTGCGCTGCCGCCCGCCACGCGATTGTTCATGTGCCACGATTACCTGCCCAAGAACCGCAGCCATTATGTGTGGGAAACCACCGTTGCGGCCGAGCGTGAGGGCAATATCCACGCGCATGACGGGGTCACCGAGGATGAATTTGTAGCCATGCGCGAAGCGCGCGACGCCACGCTGGACATGCCGCGGCTGATCCTGCCCAGCGTGCAGGTCAACATGCGCGCCGGGCATATGCCCCCGCCGGAAGACAATGGCATGACCTACCTCAAACTGCCGGTGAACGCGGTATGACCATCCCCCGCTTCACACTGCCCCACTGGACGCTTCCGGGCTTTCCCGATGCCGCCGCGCTCGAAGGACTGATCGGCGGCGCGTTGATCGGGTTGGCGGCAGCGATCATGCTGCTGGGCCTTGGCCGTATCGCGGGCGTATCGGGCATTGCGGCCAAGGCTGTGGGCATGGGCGGCAGCGGCATGGATCGCCCCAGCGCCTTCGCCTTCGTGATCGGCCTGCCCGCAGGGGCCTTTCTGGTCATGCTGGCGACAGGCGGGCTCAACCCCGCCTTTGCCGGGCCGGTGCCGCTGATCATCGCCGGGCTACTGGTGGGTTTCGGCACGCGCATCGGCAGCGGCTGCACCAGCGGCCACGGCGTGTGCGGCATCAGCCGCCTTTCGATCCGTTCAATCATTGCGACGCTGGTGTTCATCGCCACCGGCATCGCCACCGTCACCGCGATGAACGCATTGCATCTGGAGGTATTATCATGAACAGGAATATGGGTTCGCTCGATCGCGGTCTGCGCCTTGTCATCGCGCTTGTGCTGGTGGTGCTGGCGGCAAGCGGCACGATCACCGGCAATTGGGCGATTGTTGCCTATGTGGCAGCAGCAGTGCTTGCCGGAACCAGCCTTATCGGCACCTGCCCGGCCTATCTGCCCTTCGGCATCAAGACATGTGCGAAACGCTGAGATGATTCGCCCCGTCATCACCCTGATTGCCGGGACCGTGTTCGGTGCCGGGCTCACCATTGGCGGGATGACCGATCCTGCGCGGGTGCGCGGCTTTCTCGATCTGTTCGGCGCATGGGATCCGACGCTGGCCTTCGTGATGGGCGGCGCGGTGATCGTGATGGCCATCGCCTGGCGGATCGTGCCGGGCCTGGCGCGCCCGCTGTTCGAGGACGGGTTTCATATCCCCGCCAGAACCGATCTCGATCCGAAACTGCTGGGCGGGGCAGCGATTTTCGGGATAGGCTGGGGCGTGGCGGGCCTGTGCCCCGGCCCCGGCTTTGCCGCGCTCACCATCGAACCTGTTGGGGCAGCGATCTTTGTTGTCGCATTGTTTGGCGGAATGGCGCTGCACAGACTGTTGGAAGGCAAGGCATGATGGATATCCGGCACGTCGATGAGAATTTCGCGGTCGCCCCGCAATTGCAGCCAGAGGACATGGCATTGCTGGCAAAGGCGGGCTTCACCACGGTGATGTGCAACCGCCCCGATGGCGAGGAACCGGGCCAGCCCCCGCTCGATACCTTGCGCGAAGCGGCGCTGGAGGCGGGGCTTGCCTTCCACCATGTGCCGGTAAGCGGGGGCGCGTTTCCCGAATCCGCGATTGCCGAATTCCGCCGCATAAGGCACGAGGCGCGCGGTCCGGTGATGGCCTATTGCCGCAGCGGCACCCGCTCGATCACGCTGGATGCGCTGGCCAATCCGCAAGGGCTATCGGTGGAAGATCGCCTCGCGCGCGCGGCGACGGCAGGCTATGATCTGTCCGCCATCGAAGGGCACCTTCGGTCATGAAGGCGGCGCATGAAATCGTCATCGTCGGCGGCGGCGCGGGCGGGATTGCCGCAGCAGCATCGCTGCTCGCGCGCCGCCCCGGCCTTGATATCGCCATCGTCGAACCGGCCGAATATCATTATTACCAGCCCGGCTGGACGATGGTGGGCGGCGGCATCTTCAACCCGGAGCAGACGCGCCGGGCGATGGGTGATGTGATGCCACCGCGCGCCAAATGGCTGAAGGGCGCCGTTGCCGGTTTCGAGCCCGAAGGCAATCTGGTGACGATGACGGACGGGTCGCAAATCACTTACCAATTGCTGATCCTTGCCCCCGGCATAAGGCTGGCGTGGGAAAAGATCGAAGGGCTGGAAGAGACGCTGGGCAAGAACGGCGTCACCTCCAATTATTCCTATGATCTGGCCCCCTACACCTGGGAACTGGTGCAGGGATTGAAACACGGCCGCGCCATCTTCAGCCAGCCGCCGATGCCGATCAAATGCGCAGGCGCGCCGCAGAAGGCGATGTATCTTTCCTGCGATCACTGGCGGCGCACAGGCGTGCTGGGCAACATCGAGGTGCAGTTCCGCAACGCCGGGCCAGCGCTGTTCGGCGTGCAGGCCTATGTCCCCGCGCTGATGGAATATGTCGAGAAATACGCCATCGGCCTCAAGCTCGGCAGCAATCTGGTGAAGGTGGATGGGCCGGGCCGGCGCGCCACCTTTGCCACCGATGACGGCGAAGAGGAGGTGGAGTTTGAAATGCTCCACGTCGTCCCCCCGCAGGTTGCGCCCGATTTTGTCGCGCGCAGCACATTGGCGGCGCAAAGCGGCTTCGTCGATGTGGAACAGCACACCTTGCAGCATGTGCGCTATCCCAATGTCTTTGCGCTGGGCGATGGCGGCGCGATGCCCAATGCCAAGACCGCCGCCGCCGTGCGCAAACAGGCCCCGGTGGTGGCGGTGAACGCGCTCAACGTGCTCGACGGAAAACAGCCGACGGTGGGCTATGACGGCTATGGATCGTGCCCGTTGACGGTGGAGCGGGGCAAAATCGTGCTGGCCGAATTCGGATATGGCGGGGTGCTGATGCCCAGCTTCCCCAAATGGCTGATCGATGGCACCAAGGCGCAGCGCCTTTCGTGGATGCTGAAGGCCGATGCGCTGCCGTGGATCTACTGGAACGGCATGCTCAAGGGCCGCGAATGGCTGGCCGGTCCGGGAAATCTGATCGCCCAATAATTTTTATTGTAACTTTTATGCGGTGAGAGACGTATCCTTGTCTGACGATAAGCCCGACGGGTCGCAGATGACCGCTTCGCCCCCCGAAGCAGATCTTCCCGAAGGGCGGTGGGCCAGTGCTTCCGCCCGAGCAATCGGTGCGCTGGCCCGCCACTTTCCCATTCTCGATTGGGGCCGCAGCTATAATGGTGCGGTGCTGACCGATGATCTGGTGGCGGCGCTTATCGTCACCATCATGCTGATCCCGCAAAGCCTGGCCTATGCGCTGCTGGCAGGCCTGCCGCCGGTGGTGGGCCTTTATGCCAGCATCGCCCCGCTGATCGCCTATGCCATCTTCGGCACCAGCCGCACGCTGGCGGTGGGGCCGGTGGCGGTGATCAGCCTGATGACCGCCAGCGCGGCGGGCGCGGTGGC
>JBGSLI010000536.1:0-1971 GCA_041740775.1 Alteraurantiacibacter sp.
CATCGGGGTGGACCAGCAGGTTGTCGGCAGGCGCAGCCGGATCTTTGCGCGCGCCCGTTGCACGGCCCTGCAACCGCTCGGCGGCGTAAGCAGCGGCGCGCTGATAGGCGTGTTCGGCATGCGCCAGCCCCTGCACCCCCACCCCCAGCCTTGCGGCATTCATCATGATGAACATCGCCGCCAGCCCGGCGTTCTCCTCCCCCAGCAGCCAGCCGGTGGCCCCGTCGAAATTCATCACGCAGGTGGCCGATCCGTTCAGCCCCATCTTGTGTTCGATACCGGCGCAGGACAGCGTGTTGCGCTCCCCGTCGGGCAGAATTTTGGGCACCAGGAACAGCGAAATCCCGCGCGAACCGGGAGGCGCATCGGGCACGCGGGCCAATACCAGATGGATGATGTTGTCGGTCAGATCGTGTTCGCCACCGGAGATGAAGATCTTCTCGCCGCTGATCGCATAGCTGCCGTTGCCGCGCGGCTGCGCCGTGGTGCGCATCAGGCCCAGATCGGTTCCCGCATGGGATTCGGTCAGCGCCATCGTTGCCAGCCATTCGCCCGAAACCATTTTCGGCAGATAGGCATTTTTCAGATGATCGGTCCCCGCCGCCATCACCGTGGATGTGGCGCCGGGCAGGATGCCGGGATACATCATGAAGCCGGGGCAGGCGGAATTCATGTATTCCTCCAGCACCGTGCCCAGCACATACGGCATCCCCTGCCCGCCGTATGCTTCGGGCAGGGTGAGCGTTTGCCAGCCCGCCTCGCGCAATTGTGCATAGGCTTCACGAAAGCCTGCGGGGGTGGATACCGAACCATCGGCGTGGCGGGTGCAGCCCTGCGCATCGGCGATGGGGTTGAGCGGGGCGAGGATATCGGCGCAAAAGCGGCCCATCGCATCCACCAGCGCTTCCAGCGTGGCCTCGTCCAGCGCATCATAGCCGGGCAGTGCTGCCTCCTCCGGCACGCGCAAAACCTCGGTCAGCACGAACAGCGTATCGCGCAGTGGCGCGTTCCAGCCTGCCATCATTCCTCTCCCGTCCGCACCAGCGCATCGCCTTCGATTCGCCGGTAAAAGCAGCTGCGCTCCCCTGTGTGGCACGCAGGGCCTGCGGCATGCACCTTGAGCACCACGGCATCCTGATCGCAATCGACCAGCATCGCCTCCACTTTCAGGACATTGCCCGAAGTCTCTCCCTTCTTCCACAGCCTGCCACGACTGCGCGAATGGAAATGCGCCTCTCCCGTCGCGCGAGTCGCGGCAATGGCGGCTTCATCCATGAACGCCACCATCAGCACTTTGCCCGTGGCCGCATCCTGCACCACCGCGCTGATCAGCCCGGCGGCATCGTATTTGGGCAGGAAACCGGTTCCCTGTTCTCTGGTGAGATCATGCGCAGGAGTGGAAATCATCTCGGCCTTTCCGATTGAAATAATGGGTTGCACTTCGCATACCCGAATGTTGCACGATAGGCACAATTGCGTGGCAATTTCTATCACGCGCAAGAATCCGGTTTAACCGGTAACCTTTCGGTGGAATGAATGAATCCGGCCTGACGAGCCGGCTTTCATTTCGCAGACACGCAATGTGCCAAGGGATGAGGGGGGAAAAGGGACGAGATCGAAACTCGCCCGATTCATGAGGGTTTGGAACTGCCGCGCTCACTGGGGGGTGGCGCGAGGTTCCAGCGATATCGTCACGCGAACGCCCGGAGGGAAACCTCCGGGCGTTTTGCTTGCGGGGCCGGTATGAAAGCCGGTTCACAGCGCCTCATCCAGCACGCGGGAAAAGCAGGCGATTTTCACCTGCCTGGCCCCCGCCTGCCTTAGCGCCGCCACGCAGGCACCGCTGGTGGCACCGCTGGTCAGCACATCGTCCACCAGCACGATATTGGCCCCCTTCAGCATCGCAGCGCGGCGCGGATTGGCCGCAATCGCCCCGCGCAGCGCCTGCGCGCGCTGCACCCGCCCCAGCCC
>JBGSLI010000537.1:0-10691 GCA_041740775.1 Alteraurantiacibacter sp.
CGGGCGCTGGGCGGCGGGCGTTTCGAGGCGGACGGCACACTGTCGTTAAAGGGCACCAGCCGCGCGCAACGCATCCGCTTCACCCTGTCGGGCGAAGGCGCGCAAAGGCAGGTGCAGGGCAGCGCCACCATCGATCGCAACGGTTTTGATGTGGGCACAGGGCCAAACGCCGCCGGTCTTGGCGCGAATGTCAGCCTGAACTTCGAATTTTCCGCGTCGCGCTAGGCCGGGGATCGCGGCTGCTGCGAAAGCATCGGGGGAGATTGGGAAGCGGGCGTTGGGGCTTGGTCCACTGGTCGGGAAGACAGGATTCGAACCTGCGACCCCCACACCCCCAGTGTGATGCGCTACCAGGCTGCGCTACTTCCCGAATCCAGTGGAAGCGCGCCTATAGAAAGCGCAGGTCTTGATAGCAAGCGCCTCGATTGCCACCTGCTGGCAATGCTGCTAGGCGCGGCAACCGCAAGCCGGGGGAGGGTTCGGGAATGCACCGGGGGCATCTGCTCCGGTCGCCCGCCACCCCCCGGCATTCTGGCCAAACACATGTTCCGGATGGATCGCAGACATGATCGAATTTCTTGCCGCCGCCGCGGGTGAAGCAGCAGCCCCCGGCTGGGTCCAGTTTTTGCCGATCATCGGCATGGTGGCGATTTTCTGGTTCCTGCTGTTCCGCCCGCAGATGAAGCGCGCCAAGGAGCACCAGACCAAGATCGCCGGGATCAAGAAGAACGATCAGGTCGTCACCGCAGGCGGCATCGTGGGCAAGGTGATAAAGGTGGACGATGCCTATGCCGAGATCGAAATCGCGCCAAACACTCGCGTCAAGGTGGTGAAATCCACCATCGGCGACATTGTGCAACCCGGCGGCAAGCCGGCCAACGACTGACACGAAGGCCAGCAAGCACTCCCATGCTCGATTTTCCCTTCTGGAAACGCATTTCGCTCTGGGCGATCACGCTGGTGCTGGCGCTGATGGCGATCCCTTCGATCGCCGCGCTGACGGGCACCCGGATGCCCGATTTTCTGGCCGGATCGCCCGAAATCAATCTCGGCCTCGATCTAGCGGGCGGCAGCCACATCCTGCTCGAAGCCGATCCTGCGCAGGTCGCCGATCAGCGGCTCGAATCGACCGAGGAAACGGTGCGCGCATTGATGGCCGATGCCGAACCGCGAATCGATATCGGGGATGTCTCCACGGTGGACGGGCGGCTGTCCTTCATGCTCGAAAACCCCGCCGATATCGATCGCGCGCGGGAGGAATTGCGCGATGTGATCAGCGGCACCGGGCTGGTGGCCGAATGGCGGCTGGAAGTGGTGGACAGCAATCGCATCGTTCTGACGCAGAGCGAGCAGGGGCTGGATGCCGCCGTCGAGGGGGCGATGGAAAGCGCGGTGGAAGTGGTGCGCCGCCGGATCGACGCGCTGGGCACGCGCGAGCCGACGATCATCCGCCAGGGCGATACGCGAATCGTGGTGCAGGTGCCGGGCCTCGAAGACCCGCAGGCGCTGAAGGATCTGCTGGGCCAGACCGCAAACCTCGAATTCAAGCTGGTGGATGCCAATGCGCTGCCCACCGATATCGCGCAGGGCATCGCCAATCCGGGCAGCCAGATCGTGCCCTATTCGGAAGAATCCGATTTTGCCGGCCAGTTTGAAGCGGTGCGGCGGCTGGGCGGCATTCGCGGCGATACGCTGACCAATGCGCAGCAGACCTTCGACCAGCAGACCAACGAGCCGGTGGTCTCGATCCAGTTCGATCCGCAGGGCGGGGCGCGCTTTGCCCAGCTCAGCACCGAGAATGTCGGCCGCCGGTTCGCCATCATCCTCGACGACGAAGTGATTTCGGCACCGGTGTTCAACGAGCCGATCCTGGGCGGTTCGGCGCAGATTTCGGGCGGGTTCACGGTGGAAACCGCCAACAATCTGGCGATCCAGCTGCGATCAGGCGCGCTGCCGGTGGATCTGGCGGTGATCGAGGAGCGGACCGTGGGGCCCGACCTTGGCGCCGATTCGATCGTCAAGGGCGGGGTGGCAATGGGTATCGGATCGCTGCTGGTGATCCTGCTGATGATGGCCACCTACGGCCGTTTCGGTATTTATGCCACCTTGGCGCTGGTGTTCAACGTGCTGATGATCCTGGGGATCATGGCCTTCATGAACACCACGCTTACCCTGCCGGGCATCGCCGGTTTCGTCCTCACCATCGGCGCGGCGGTGGACGCCAACGTGCTGATCAACGAACGCATCCGCGAGGAACGAAAGCGCGGGCGGCGCGTGGTGGCGGCGGTGGAAACCGGCTACAAGGAAGCCAGCCGCGCGATCTATGATGCCAATATGACCAATTTCATCGCCGGGGTGCTGCTGTTCCTGTTCGGCTCCGGCCCGATCCGCGGCTTTGCCGTGGTGCTCATCATCGGTCTGTTCACCAGCGTCTTCACCGCCGTCACGCTCACCCGCATGTGGGTGGCAGGCTGGCTGAAGGCCAAGCGCCCATCCGAAATCCACGTCTAGGGGGGAGGGAGACAATCATGAAACTGCTCAAGCTCGTTCCCGACGATACCAATATCAAATTCCTCCGCTGGCGGATGCCGTTTTACGTCGTCAGCCTGCTGCTGATCGCGGCCAGCTGGGCGCTGGTGATGACGCAGGGCCTCAATTATGGCGTCGATTTTGCTGGCGGGCAGGAAATTACCGGCACTTTCGAACAGGAGGCCGAAGCGCCCGTGACGGAATTGCGCGCCACGCTTTCCACGCTCGATTACGGCGAGCCGGTTATCCAGCGGTTCGGCGAGGCGAACCAGGTTTCGATCCGCGTGCGCCTGCCCGAAAGCGCCGAAGGCGATCCCGCCGCGGCCAACCGCATTTCGGAAGAGATCATCGCAACCGTCACCGCCGCCCATGCCGATTTCCGGGTGGACAGCAACAATACCGTTTCGGGCAAGGTATCGGGCGAATTCCGCGAAAAATCGGTTTACGCGCTGTTGTTCGCGATGCTGGCGATCTCGATCTATATCTGGATCCGTTTCGAATGGCAGTTCGGCGTAGGCGCGCTGTTTGCGCTGTTCCACGATGTGTCGCTTACGCTGGGCATGTTCGCGCTGTTCCAGATGGAATTCAGCCTGCAGATCATAGCCGCGATCCTGGCGATCATCGGCTATTCGCTCAACGATACCATCGTCATCTATGATCGCATCCGTGAAAATCTGAAGAAATACCGCAAGATGCCGCTGCCCGAATTGCTCGATCTGTCGGTGAACGAGACGCTGGCGCGCACGGTGATGACATCGCTCACGCTGCTGATCGCGCTGGTGCCGCTGCTGATTTACGGCCCCGCCAGCCTGTTCGGGCTGGTCGCCGCGATCACGCTGGGCATTTTTGTCGGCACCTATTCCTCGGTCTATATGGCCGCGCCGATCCTGATCTGGCTGGGGGTGACTTCGGACAGTTTCGTGCCGCAAGAAAGCGTGGCGGACCGGCAGGAGAGGAAAGCGCGCGGCGAGATTTAGCGCCCCGCGCTGCGCCCGCTCAGAGATCCACCCCGCTGGCGATCGCTTCCAGCTTGCGGATGCGTTCCTTCAGATCGGCGATTTCGATCCGCGCCATGCCTTCGGGCGATCCGCGTTCCCTTTCCGGCGGCGCGCGGCGCAATTCCAGTTCGCGGTTCTTGAACGCGAGCCAGCCCTGCCAGCCCGCCAGCAGCGTGCCCGCCAGGATCACCAGCGCCAGCAGCGCGGTGGCGGCAACAAGCATGTCGACTTCCATCATCATCATGATCTCCCTGCCCGTCATCCTCTATTCGTCGCGCAGTTTCTCGATTTCCTCGGCGGTGCGCCGTGCCGGATCGGTGGCGATGCGTTCGAGCACCTTCACCCGTTCGCGCAGCGATTCCACCTCGTGTTCCAGTTCCGCCTCACGCTCGCCGGGCAGCGCATCCTGCTGATTGCCGGGTGGCTGCATCCCGCCGCCGGAACGGGCGCGCATGATTCCGGCCACCGCTACGATCAGCACGATCAGGACGATGGCGCTCCACATGCTCACTGCACTTTCTCCCGTTCATCGCGCATCCCGCGCAAATCGTCGATCTGGCGCGAAAGGTCGTTCGAGGGATCGGTGACGATCCGTTCGAGAACCCGCAGCCGGTCTTCGATCTGCTGGCTGTTCTCGTTCGCGCGCAGGGCCTGGCCCGCCTTCGCCTCCTCGATCCGCGCCTGCAATTCCAGCTTGCGTTCCTTGTGCTCCTGCTCACGCTTGGCGAGGACATAGGCGAACGGAAAGATGATCATCAGGATCGCAAGAATGAATGCGAAAATCAGCAGCAGGTCGCCGTCCATCAGTTCGCCTCCTGCTTGTCGCGCAGGCTCTCGATCTCATGCGTGAGGCGGTAGCCGCTGTCGGTAACGATGCGTTCCACATTGGCGAGGCGATCTTTCATCGAGCCTATTTCGGCGCGCAGCTGGGCGTTTTCCTGTGTCAGCAGCGTTACCCGTTCCAAGGCTTCGCTGGTGCCCTGCGGCTTCAGCGACTGGCCCCACATGCCTTCCAGCGGATAGCCGTTCTTGATCTTCATCCGGGTGCTGTGGACCGAGGCCCAGATCCCGGCGATTGAGACCAGCACGGCTCCGGCCACGATGAGTGGGACGTAGTCGAGTATGACGGCGAATTCGGGACTCATGATGCGCGTTCCTTGTTGGCAAAATCCATCTGCACGCCATTATCAGCCTGGCGCGGGGTATCGCGCAGCGCCTCGATCTCGGCGGCGACGGTATAGCCCTTGTCGGTGACGATGCGTTCGAGCACGATCATGCGATCCTGCATTCTCTCCATCGTTTCCAGAAGCTTGCGGTTCTGTTCGGCCAGCGCGGCGTTCTGCTGCGTGTCAGCCCTCTCGGTCTTGCCGCCCCATTCGTCTTCCAGCGAATAGCCGTGCTTGGCGCGAATCCAGTTGTTTGCCAGCCAGCCCAGCGTGCTGATGGCGATGATCGACAGGACAAAAATCGGGCCACCCCATTCCATCACACTTTCTCCTTGCGGGTCAGGTTCATCGGCACGCCGTTGTCGGCCTGCTCGACAGAGCGGGTATCGCGCAGCGCCTCGATCTGGGTGGCAATGTCGTATCCGCGATCGGTGACGATGCGTTCGAGCACCTGCACCCGGTCCTCCAGCCGCTGCACCTGGCTGGCATATTGCGCGGCCATTTCGGCGGTGTGTTCAGCGGTGGCGCCAATCCGCATTTCGGCCATCTTGCGCTGATGGCTGGTCCAGATCGCGATGATCGGAATGCTGACCCCCAGGATCGGTATCAACAGTGCCAGTTCACCCATGTCTTTGTCCCCTCGGTTCCGGTGGATTCAGCGCAGCCGCTCGATTTCGGCGGTGAGGCGCGGGTTGGAGCTGACGTAATAGCTTTCCACATCGGCCAGCCGCCGATCGACATCCTTCATCTGCGCGCGGATTTCACGCGCGGTGCGCTTGGGGTTCTGCCGCACGCGCTGCCAGTATTGCGTCTCGCCCGGATCGGCGGAATAGAGATGCGCGGGCTTCTTGTTCAGCAGCAGGCCGGCCAGAATGTAGAGCGGGACGGCCACTGCGCCCAGCACACCGGTCAGGATGGATGCGATCAGGCCCAGCCGAATCCAGAAGACATTGATGCCGGTATAGTCGGCCAAGCCCGAACATACTCCCATGATCTTGCCGTTTTTCTTGTCACGATAAAGCGTGGTGCGGGGGCTGTTCACAGGCGTTCTCCCTTCTTGGCGGCGAGCATTTCTTCCAGTTCGCGCAAGGGCACATTGTCCAGTTCGCGATCGTGCTGGACGCGGGCAGGCTGGAAATCGGGATTGTCGGCGGCAACCAGCCGCTCCACCGTGTCCATCCGCTCGTCCAGCCGCTTGGCCAGGCTGTAGAGGTCTTCCAGCAGCGCCTCGTCATCGGTGGTGATGGTGGCAGCGGTCTTCCACTTGGTGACATAGTGGAGAATGACCCATGGCAGGCCGATGAAGATGGCCGGTATGATGATGATCTCTTCCATGGATTATTCCCCTTCGTTGGTCTTGTCGGCAGCGCCGCTCTTGCCCAGCAGGCGCTTCATTTCCTCCAGCTCCTCGTCCACCTTGTCGCTGCCTTCCAGCGCGGCGAACTGATCGGCCAGGCTGCCGGTGCCGCCTTCGGCGATGCTGAGCGCATCGGCCCGGCCCTCGGCATAATCCACCCGCCGTTCGAGCTGGTCGAAGCGGTTCAGCGCCTCGTCCACCCGTTCATTGGTCATCAGGCTCCTGAGCTTGACGCGGTTTTCCGCGCTTTCCAGCCGCGCGGCGATCTGGCTCTGGCGGCTGCGGGCTTCGCGCAACCGGCTTTGCAATTTGGCGATATCCGCCTCATAGGCGCGCAGCGCATCGTCGAGCACGGCGATTTCCTGGCGCAGCTGGGTGATCATGTCGGTCGCCTTGCGCTTTTCCATCAGCGCGGCACGGGCCAGATCCTCGCGGTCCTTGGAGAGCGCCAATTGCGCCTTTTCGCCCCAATCGGCCTGCAACCTGTCCAGCTTCACCGAATGGCGGTGCATTTCCTTCTGATCGGCAATCGTGCGCGCGGCGCTGGCGCGCACTTCCACCAGCGTTTCCTCCATTTCGAGGATGATCATGCGGATCATCTTCGCCGGATCGTCGGCCTGATCGAGCAGTTCGTTGAAATTGGCAGCGATAATGTCACGGGTGCGGGAAAAAATACCCATCCAGTTTCCTCCGGAATATAATGCGCGCGCGGTCGGCGTGGGGCTGGTGCGCAAGCGTTCGATCTCCTGATCGAGCCGGGTTCCCGCGCGCCTCAGCCCTTCGCCGATCGGCACCAGGGGGTTCTTGTTGTGGTCGGTCACGCCAGTTCTACCATCGCGGTGGCGGACAGCAGCATGTCGGCATCGGTGCCATCGCGCTGCGCCTGCGCAAACACGGTGAAGGCAATCATCGCGGCAATGCTCACCAGCGCGGCCTGGCCAAGCTGGGTGCGGAAGAAGCCGGGTTGCAACATGCTCGAAACCTCCTGAAAACCTGTATGCGGCATGATCTGCAACCTGCGTGCCAGTTTGCAAAAAATGGCGGATTTGCGTGGTTTTCGGGCATGGCGATATTTCGAAGCATGGTTTCTCTTGCCAGATTATGGGAAATTTACCTATATCTTGGCGATGGATCACAAAGCCCAGTTTATCGGCCAGTCGGGGGCCTTTCTCGATGCGGTGGAGCGCGCCAGCCGCGCCGCGCCGATGGCCCGCCCGGTGCTGGTGATCGGCGAACGCGGCACGGGCAAGGAACTGATCGCCGAACGCCTTCATCGCCTGTCCAACCGCTGGGAAGGGCCGCTGGTCACGATGAACTGCGCGGCGCTGCCCGAAACGCTGATCGAGGCGGAATTGTTCGGGCACGAGCAGGGGGCATTCACCGGCGCTACCAGAGCGCGCGAGGGCCGTTTCGAGGAAGCCGACGGAGGCACGTTATTTCTCGACGAACTGGGCACGCTGAGCATGGGCGCGCAGGAACGGCTGCTGCGCGCGGTGGAATATGGCGAGATCACCCGCATCGGTGCCAGCCGGCCCGTGCGGGTGGATGTGCGGATCGTTGCCGCCACCAACGAGGATCTGCCGCTCCGCGCCGAGCAAGGCACCTTCCGCGCCGACCTGCTCGACCGGCTGACGTTCGAGGTCATCACCCTGCCGCCGCTGCGCGTGCGCGAGGGCGATATCCAGGTGTTGTCCGAATATTTCGGGCGGCGCATGGCGGCCGAACTGGGGTGGGAACAATGGCCCGGCTTTGCCGATCACGTATCCCGCGCGATGGAAGATTATCCCTGGCCGGGCAATGTGCGCGAATTGCGCAATGTGGTGGAGCGCGCGGTCTATCGCTGGGACAATTGGGAAGCGCCGATCGGCGAAGTGGTGTTCGATCCCTTCGTCAGCCCGTGGAAACCGCTGTCGTCCCCGCTGCCGTCGGCTGGCGATGTGGCGGGGCAAAAGGCGCCGCAAGCGCCCGCGCCCGCGCCCCGTTTTGACCGCGTGGACGATCTGCGCAGCGCGGTGGATGCGCATGAAAAAGCCATTCTCGAACACGCGCTGGGGGCCAATCGTTGGAACCAGCGGCAGACCGCCAAGGCGCTTGGTCTGACCTATGATCAATTGCGCCATTGCATCAGGAAACACGAACTGACGGCGAGTTAGCAGCGTACCGGCAGCGGGTGCGAATTCGCCTGTTGCTTTCCGGCCTTTGCGCGCCTACATAGCCGCCATCCCGGCATTGTCGCGACACTGAAGGGGCTGGCGCCGCAAGGGGCCGGCGCCACACCGCTTTGTCATGACTGTGCCGATTCGACGGAGAATGAATGGCCGATATTGCGCGCCTCGTTGAAGTGATCGAACCCGAAGCCTCTGCGCTGGGTTTCGAACTCGTGCGCGTGAAACTGACGGGCAGCGGAGAAGAACGCACATTGCAGGTGATGGCCGAAGATCCCGCCACCGGGCAATTGGTGGTGCAGCAATGCATGGATCTGTCGCGCCGGATTTCGGACCGGATTGACGCGGTTGAGGAAGGCGGCGAGGAGCTGATCGCGGGGGCCTATCACCTCGAAGTCAGCAGCCCCGGCATCGATCGCCCGCTCACCCGCGCGAAGGATTACGCCAACTGGGCTGGGCACGAGGCGAAGATCGCGCTGAGCGAAGAGGTCGATGGGCGGCGCAAGCTGCGCGGCGAACTGATCGGGATCGACGGCGATAGTGTTACCATCGCGGATAACAAGGCTGGCCGGGTTGCGGTTTCGCGCAAACAGATACACGCGGCGCAACTTGTCCTGACAGACCGGCTGATCGCCGCCACCCGCCCGCTCGATATTTCGGGCGTCGAAGACATCGAAGAAACAACCGAAGAAGAGGTTCTCGACTGATGGCCAGTCCGATTTCTGCCAATAAGGCCGAACTGCTCGCAATCGCCAATGCCGTCGCATCGGAAAAGATGATCGACAAGTCGATCGTTATCGAAGCGATGGAAGAAGCGATCCAGAAGGCCGCGCGCGCGCGCTTCGGCCAGGAAAACGATATCCGCGCCCGGCTCGATCCGCTGACCGGCGATCTGCGCCTGTGGCGCGTTGTCGAAGTGGTCGAGGAGGTGGAGGACTATTTCAAGCAGGTCGATCTGGCGCAGGCGGAAAAGCTGGAGCCGGGTTCTGCGGTGGGCGATTTCATCGTCGATCCGCTGCCCGCGATGGACGATCTGGGCCGTATCGACGCGCAGAGCGCCAAGCAGGTGATCTTCCAGAAGGTCCGCGATGCCGAGCGCGAGCGCCAGTTCGAGGAATTCAAGGACCGCGCCGGCGAAGTCATTACAGGCGTCATCAAATCGGTCGAATTCGGCCATGTGATCGTCAATCTCGGCCGCGCCGAGGGGGTGATCCGCCGCGATCAGCAGATCCCGCGCGAAGCCGCCCGCGTGGGCGAGCGGGTGCGGGCGCTGATCAGCAAGGTGGAACGCAACAATCGCGGGCCGCAGATCTTCCTCAGCCGTGCGCATCCCGAATTCATGAAGAAGCTGTTCGCGCAGGAAGTGCCCGAAATCTACGATGGCATCATCGAGATCAAGGCCGCCGCCCGTGATCCGGGCAGCCGCGCCAAGATCGGCGTCATCAGCCATGATTCCAGCATCGACCCGGTGGGTGCCTGCGTCGGCATGAAGGGCAGCCGGGTGCAGGCGGTGGTGCAGGAATTGCAGGGCGAAAAGATCGACATCATCCCCTGGAGCCAGGACACCGCCACCTTCGTCGTCAACGCGCTCCAGCCCGCCACCGTGGCGCGCGTGGTGCTGGACGAGGAAGAAGGCCGGATCGAAGTGGTGGTGCCCGACGATCAGCTCAGCCTGGCGATCGGTCGCCGGGGGCAGAACGTGCGCCTCGCCAGCCAGCTGACCGACAGCCAGATCGACATCATGACCGAGGAAGAAGCCTCGGAAAAGCGCAGCCGCGAATTCGCCGAACGTTCCAAGATGTTCGAGGAAGAGCTGGACGTGGACGAAACGCTGTCGCAGCTGCTGGTCGCCGAAGGCTTCGTCGAGCTGGAAGAAGTCGCCTATGTGGCGCTGGACGAGCTGGCCGCGATCGAAGGGTTCGATAACGAACTGGCCGAGGAATTGCAGAGCCGCGCGACCGAGGCGCTCGAACGACAGGAAGCCGCGCATCGCGTCACCCGCCGCGAATTGGGGGTGGAGGACGATCTGGCCGAAATCCCGCATCTGACCGAAGAAATGCTGGTGGTGCTGGGCAAGGCCGGGATCAAGACGCTCGACGATCTGGCCGATCTGGCCACCGACGAACTGATCGCCAAGCGCCGCGAGGCTCCGCGCCGCCGCAAGACCGAGGACGGCCCGCCAACCCGCAAGCCGCAGCGCGAGCAGGACAAGGGCGGAGTGCTGGGCGGTTTCAGCCTGACCGAAGAACAGGGCAATGAAATCATCATGGCTGCCCGCGCGCACTGGTTCGAGGACGAGGAGGATGCGGCCGTGGCCGAAACTTCCGCGCCCCAAGCAGAGGAGGCCGCCGATGCGGAATCCTCGCAATGACCCATTAGGTTCGCCTGAAGCCGAGGCCGACGACTCCTGCGCAAGCGGGAGCGAGCGGCGCTGCGTGCTGACCGGACGCGTCGCCGCGCGCGACAGTCTCGTGCG
>JBGSLI010000538.1:0-6884 GCA_041740775.1 Alteraurantiacibacter sp.
GCCGCCATCGTGCCGCTATCAGCCATCGTGCAGCGCCTATGCCATCCATGCGCTGGAAAAACACGGCGCGATAAAGGGTGGATGGCTGGCATTGAAGCGTATACTGCGCTGCAATCCCTGGGGGGGACACGGGCATGACCCGGTGCCATAACCATCCCGCAATCGCATTTTTCGACGGATAATTCACCTTGGACAACCAGCGTAACCTCATCATCGCCGTCGTGCTGAGCGCGATCCTGCTGTTCGGCTGGGATTTCGCCATGCGCACTTATTATCCCGAAGAGGATATGCCCGCAAACATGGCCAGCCGCGAGGATGCGCCGGGGATGCGGGCCGAGGGCGCGATCGCGACGGGTGATATTGCCGCCCCGGTGCAGCCGATCGACGTGGATACGGCGCTGGCCGACGGCGAGCGGGTGCGGATCGATGCGCCGGAAATAAGCGGCTCGATCAACCCTTTGGGCGCGCGGGTGGATGATATCGACCTGAAGACCCATCGCCAGACGGTGGAAGAAGACAGCGGCCCCATCCGCCTGTTTTCCCCCGCCGGCACCGCGGGCCAGCATTTCGCGCAATTCGGCTGGGTGGGCGAAGGCGTGGCGCTGCCCGGTGCCGATACCCCGTGGCAGCTGGTGGAAGGCGAGATTCTGACTCAGCAGACCCCGGTCACGCTGGCTTGGGACAATGGCGCAGGGCTGCAATTCCGCCTGCGCTTCGCGATCGACGAACATTATCTGCTCACCGTTACCCAGGCGGTCACCAATTCCGGCGAAGGCACGGCGGCGCTGCGCCCCTATGCCTTTGTCAACCGCACCAGCGTGAACGCCAGCCGGAGCACGTGGAACGTCCATTCCGGCCCCATTTCGGCGAGCGGCGAAGGGGTGAATTTCGACTGGGATTACGACGAGGTGCTGGAAGAAGGCCCGGTTTCGCTGGGTGCGGACACCGCCTGGATCGGCTTTACCGATATCTACTGGATGTCCGCGCTGGTGGCCGAGGACGGGCAGGCAGCTTCGGGCGCGTTCCGTTCGGCCGGGGGCGAAAACTATCGTGCCGATCTGCTTTATGATCCGGTGAATGTGGGCGCGGGTGAAACCGTTACCCGCACCACGCGGCTGTTTGCTGGCGCCAAGGAAAGCAGCGTTCTGTCTGCCTATCAGGCGCAGGGCGTGCCGCTGTTCGGCAATGCCATCGACTGGGGCTGGTTCAGCTGGATCGCCTGGCCGATGTGGCAGGTGCTGATCTTCCTGTTCGGACTGGTGGGCAATTTCGGCGTGGCGATCATCTGCCTGACGTTGCTGATTCGCCTGCTGCTGTTCCCGATCGCGCAAAAGCAGTTTCACTCGATGGCGCAGATGCGTGCGGTGCAGCCCAAGATGAAGGCGCTGCAGGAACGCTACAAGGACGACAAGTCCGAACTGCAACAGCAGATGGCCAAGCTGTATAAGGAGGAGAAGGTCAATCCGCTGGCGGGCTGCCTGCCGATCTTCATCCAGATCCCGATCTTCTTCGCGCTTTACAAGACCCTGCTGCTGGCGATCGAAATGCGTCATCAGCCGTTCTTCGGCTGGATTCGCGATCTTTCCGCGCCCGATCCGGCAACCGTCCTCAACCTGTTCGGCCTGCTGGACTTCACCCCGCCGGGCTTTCTGGCGATCGGCGTGCTGGCGGTGCTGCTGGGCTTCACCATGTGGCTGCAGTTCAAGCTGAACCCGGCAGCGGTGGATCCGATGCAACAGCAGATCTTCATGATCATGCCGTGGGTGCTGATGTTCGTGATGGCACCCTTTGCTGCCGGGCTGCTGCTCTACTGGATCAGCAACAACATATTGACGCTGGCGCAGCAGAAATATCTCTACGCGCGCAATCCGCAATTGAAGGCGGCGATGGAAAAGGAGCGCGAGGAAAAGGCCCGCGCTGCCGAACGCGCAAAGGCCGAAGGGTGACCGCCGAAGAACAGGCGCTGGCCGAGGAAGCCCGGCGGCTGTTTTCGGGACGGGTGGAATTCCTCCTTTCTGCCCCGCAGCTCAAATTCCTGCCCGGACCGGATTTTCCCGAAATCGCCTTTTGCGGCCGGTCCAATGTCGGCAAAAGCTCGCTGATCAACGCGCTGACCGGGCGCAAGAGCATCGCCCGTGCCTCGGTAACGCCGGGGCGCACGCAGGAACTCAATTTCTTCGAAGTGGGCGATCCCACCCAATTCCGGCTGGTGGACATGCCCGGATACGGTTTTGCCAAGGCCCCGCTGAAGGTAGTGGAGAAATGGCGCAGCCTGGTGCGCACCTTTCTGCGCGGGCGCGCGGTGCTGAAACGCACGATGGTGCTGGTGGACAGCCGCCACGGGCTGAAGGATAGTGATCGGCAGATGATGACCATGCTGGACGAGGCGGCAGTGGGTTATCGGCTGGTGCTGACCAAGGCCGACAAGATCAAGGCCAGCGATCTGGAGCAGGTTACCGCCAGGGTGATCGAAGAAGCGCGCAAGCACCCCGCCGCCTTTCCGCAGGTGCATGTCACCAGCGCCGAAAAGGGCATCGGGCTGGACGAATTGCGCGCCGCGATGCTGGCGGACGTGCGGCAATAGCGCGGCAGATGCAGGCCCCGCGCACGGCGGGGTAATCGGGAAAAACCAATAAAAAAGGGCGCCCACAACGCCCTTATTCATTTTTGGCTGGCGGAGAACTTAAACGGACGTTCCACCGAAAAGCCAATCCCAGAATCCGCGGCTCATTGCGACTCTCCTGTTTCGACAGAGCCACATTGGGTTAACCATTCCTGTTTGTAAAGTCTAAACCATGTTTTCGGCTGCGAGCTGAAGTCTATCCTTTTGAAAAAGCATAATTCTGTCAAATTCGAGCGGGCGCGAAATGGCGAATCCCTGCGCCACCAGACAGCCCGAATCGCGCAGCATCGCTAATGTTCCGGCGTCTTCAACCCCTTCGGCGACAACGATGATTCGCAGATCGCGGCCCATTTGCAGCACGCTGCTCACAATGCCCGCCGCCTTGGTGTCGCTTGTCATCCGCGAAATGAACAGGCGATCGATCTTGAGTTCGCCGAAGGGCAGCCGCAGCAAGGCCTCCAGACTGGCGGCGCCGACGCCGAAATCATCCATCGAAATCTTGATGCCCATCCGCTGCAATTCGCCCAGGATTTCCGCCGCGCGATCGATATCGGAAATGCGGTAGGTTTCGGTAATCTCCAGCGTCAACCGGCGGGGATCGAAGCCTGTGTGGTGCAATACATCGGCCACCATGTTGACGATGGCGCGTTCGTGCACCAGCGTGGCGGAAATATTCACCGATACCGGAATGGCCAGCCCGTTTTCGTCAAAGGCATTGCCCGCGTTGCAGGCCTGTTCCAGCACGAAGCGCGTCAGCTGGCTCATCCGCCCCACGGTTTCGCACTGGCGGATGAAATTGTCGGGCGGGATATTGCCCTTTACCGGGTCCTTCCACCGCACCAGCGCCTCGGCGCCGATGATCTCGCCCGTCTGCACCATCACCTTGGGCTGATAGACTAGATAGATTTCGCCGTTGGAAAGCGCGGCATCGATGCGCGCCTGCAGCGAAATGTTCCAGATCAGATCCTCGTCCGAAGTGCTGTCGGCGATGTTGATCGGATCATAGGTTTCGTTGGTCCGCTCGGCCGCTTCCACCGCCGAGGCGAGGCGGCGCGAAACCTTGGGGCTGGGGGTGATATCGACGCCGAAGGTAATGCCGACATCGACCTGCGTTTCGCCCACGATCAGCGGCGAGGCGAACAGCGCGCGCAGCCCTTCCAGATGTTCGCGCAGCAAGGCGGGGTCTTTTTCCTGCAGCGTCCAGGCGATCATGTGCCCCTGGCCGATATGAATGGTGGCGCCCTGCGTGGCGGCCTTCAGCCTGGTGATGATGCGGTGGATATATTCGGCGTGCAATTCCTTGGCCAGCGTGCGGCGGACCTGTTCGAACCGCTGGATGCGGGCAACGATGATGGCCGGGACCAGCTCGGCAACGTCCTTGTCCTCTTCCAGCGCGGCGAAAGATGGCAATCCGGTTTCGGGATCGACCAGCGCGAAGGATTCCTTCCACAATGCCCGCAGACGAAAGCCGGTGTAGATCAGCGCGGCTGCAATCAGCGGCGCAAATTCCACCCGCCAGCCCAGCAGGGCGGCTGCCAGCCACAAAGCCGGTATAGCGGAAATTGCGGCGGCATAGGCCAGCCGCCTTGCGCGCCGTGCCCGGAGAAAGGCCAAGCCCGCCAACACAATCAGGCCGGTAATCACGATGATCCACCCGCTGATGAACACCGTGCGCCCGGCGATCAGCGTTTCTGCCGCCAGGATATGCACCAAAGTGGGTGAAACTTCCGGTATGCCCGGAATGGCCATCTTCTGGCCGTCAGCGCGGATCTCGCTGCCGATCACCACCGCCTTTCCTGTCAGAGAGGAAAGATCGGCATCGGTGGCCAGCCCCTCTTCCAGCGTCAGCGCGGGCAGTGTCGACAGATCGAAATCGTAATTGATCGCAAAAAGCCTACCAGGTTCGCCATCAACACCCGCAATTTGCGCGGGGAGATTGGGCAGCACCTCATCCTCGAATGCAATGACAAAATCTGCATCCCAGGCGTTGCCCATGAAATTCTTGAAGAGATTACCACCCACCTGCGGCACGTCATTGCTGATTGCCGTAATCGAGCTTTCGCGGACCTGCTGCCCGTCAATTCCGATGCGGATCAATTGGGTGAGGAAGGCGTTTTCACCAAACCGGCGAAGCGCAGCGTTCAAAGCACCGTCGGTCGCGCGGTCGGTCGGCCGATTGAATACCGCATCGACATAGACTGCCGCAACGCCTGCCTCGTCCAGCCGGTTGATGAGCCGGGCAAGCTGGCGGCGCCGATCGGGGAAGGCGGGATCGGCCAGGTCCTGCTGATTGTTGATATAAACGATTCGCCCCGATGCCTCCACAGTCGCAACGCGGCTCTGCGCTGTCCACAGCACGAAATCGACCGGACTGAGCAGGTTTGCCAAAGCCAGAACAAGCGCGATCAGCCCGGCCCACACCACATGGGTGAGCCGCTCGATCCGTCCGGCTTTCGCCTGATTTGTCGGGTTTGGTCCGACCACTCACCACCTTCGTTCAACCGGTATCGCGCAGCGCGAGGCCTTCGCTTTCGCAGAAGATGGTAAAGAAACCCGAAAGGCTTTTTACATCTTCATTTTCTTCCCCTCACGCAGCACTCAGGTGCGGCCTGTCGCGGCACCCCTTCAGCCTCGACACGCCTCGCCATGATGGCTACCCCTGCCGAAACAGGGATACGTGCAACCATGAAGCTGATCATCGGCAACAAGAACTATTCCAGCTGGTCGCTGCGCGGCTGGCTGGCGGCCCGGCAGAGCGGGCTGCATTTCGAAGAACTCACCGTCAATATCGACGGCGACGACTGGGAAGCGCTGAAGAACAGCCAGGGCGAATTCCAGCCTTCGGCGGGCAAGGTTCCGGTGTTGTGGGACGGCGAAACCGTGGTGTGGGACAGCCTCGCCATCATGGAATATCTGGCGGACAAGGTGGGCCGCGACAGGTTCTGGCCCAAGGACGATACGGCGCGCGGCATGGCCCGGTCGATGGTGACGGAAATGCATTCGGGTTACATGGCGCTGCGGCGCGCCTGCCCGATGAACATCCGCGGACGCATCGGGATCGAACTCGACGATCCGGTCAAGGCCGATATCGTCCGCATCCTGGGCCTGTGGGCAGAGGCGCGCGCACGGTTCGGCACGGGCGGGCCGTATCTGTTCGGCACCTTCGGCGCGGCGGATATCTTCTATGCCCCCGTGGTCACCCGTTTTGTTACATATGGCATCAACGTCCCCGGTTTTGCGCAGGCCTATATGCAGGCGGTGTGGGAACATGACTGGATGCAGGCGTGGATCGACGCGGCGATGGGCGAGGAATGGACGATCTCGCAATTCGAAGTGGGCGGACCGGCATGAGCGAACCCTGCGCTCAATATGGCGTCCCGTCCTTGCGGGCGTAGCCACCGGGGCCGAAACACATGTCGATATCGGAATATTCGCCGCTGTCCGCCTCGTGACCCGCGCTTGCCGCCAGCAGCGTGCAATCGGCAGCGCTGCGGTTCTGGATGACATGGCCATTGGCCACTCCGCCCGGAAAAACCGCGATATCGCCGGCGCGCAGCAGCGTTTCGCCCTCGTCTTCCACCAGCACGGCTTCGCCGCTCAGCATCACCACCAGTTCGTCGGCATGGTGATGCCAGTGGCGCTGCGAAGTCCATGCGCCCGGCTTCAGCGTGACGTGGTTGGCACCCAGCTTCTCCATCCCCGCCGCCTGCGCGAAACGCCGCTGCCAGCGCCCCGCCACTGCCTTATCGTGCGGCGGCGGATAGGCAGTGCGGTTGACCGGTTCGATCGCGGCAATATCGAGCTTGGGCATGGCGCTCCACCTGTGGCTGGAAACTCTATCCGCGCTGGTCTACCGCATTGGTCATGAATCAGCCACACCGCGTTGTTGACCTCGCCCGGCACCTGATCGCCTGCGAGAGCGTGACCCCGGCGCGCGGCAGCGTGTTCGCCATGCTGGAGGAAATGCTCGCCCCGCTGGGCTTCGAAGTGCATCGCTTTACCCGCGGCGAAGGGCCCGAAGGCTCTGACGAGGCGCCGGTGGAAAACCTGTTCGCCATCCGCCGAGGCCCTGAGGGATCGCGCCACTTCGCCTTTGCCGGCCACCTCGACGTGGTGCCGCCGGGCGATGGCTGGGCGAGCGGGGCCTTTGCCCCAGAAGTGCGCCCAGGTCCGGGGGGCGATCTGCTTTATGGGCGCGGCGCGGTGGACATGAAGGGCGCGATCGCCTGCATGGTGGCGGCGGCGGCCGATATTGCACCCG
>JBGSLI010000539.1:0-5674 GCA_041740775.1 Alteraurantiacibacter sp.
CGAAATCGCCTTGCAGCACGCTGCTTTCCAGCGTGCCCGACGCGGTAAGCGCAAAACTGTCGCCCAGCGCGCGCGCGGCGATGCCGTCCACAAAACCGCCGGGGCGGGCATTGCCGACGATGCGATATTGGCCGCTGCTGTTGTAAAGCGCGAAATCGAGAAGCTGCGCACCGCCATGCTGCGCATCCAGCCGGCCTTCCCACGATGTCCAGCTTCCCTCGCCTTCCAGCCGGATCGCCAGATCATCGTCTGCACCCACGATTGCCGCCAGAAACCCGCCCGCAGGTGCGCGCCAGTCCAGATCGAGATCGAAGCGATCCCCGTCGGGTTCGGCGTGGACCAGCGCGGTGAACACGTCCCCGCCGCCAAACGCGCCATCGGCGTCGAGATAGACCAGCCCTTTGCGGATATCCGCCTCGGCGGCAAAATCAATCACCCGTTCTGTGCCCAGCAATCCTTCGGCCACGCGCAAATCCTCGATCGCGAAACGATCGATGCGGATGTCGAAATCGGGCAGGATCGGCGCATCGGGATCGCCGGGGATGAGTTCGGGCACGGCGTAAAGCGTGCCGCCGGTCAGCACCAGATGGCGGATGTCCAGCCCGCTGGTGAACCATTTATACGGCCGCCAGTTCAAATCGATCAGCGGCACTTCGAGGAACAGCACGTCGTTCGCGTCTCGGAATTTCACGTCCCTCAGCGTCGAACTCCACAACACCGATCCTTCGATCGCCCCCACTTCCACCGACAGGCCCGATGCAGGGGCGATTTTGCCAATCTGGTCCACAATCAGCTGGCGGCCCGGCGGTGTGTGGAGAAAGGCCACCAGCAGCGCCAGCAGCCCCAGCAGCCCCAGCATCAGCCAGCCAAGCGCCCGCAGCACCCGCATGATCTGTCGCTGCCAGCCTCGCTGCGGCGGCCCCTCCGGCGGATCGCGGGGGAGATCAGGGGCCTGGTCGCCCGAAATTGCGTCCCCGGCCATCAGAACGCCTGCCCCAGTGCCACGTAAACCGCGATCCATCCGTCATTGGGTCCGGGATTGATCGGGAAGGCCACGTCCAGCCGCAGCGGGCCGAAGCCGGTGTGATAGCGCACCCCCATGCCCGCACCGAATTTGATCGAGCGGAAATCGGGCAGTTCGTCCTCGCCCACCGATCCCGCATCGATGAAGGGCACCACACTCAAGGCGCCGTCCAGCAGGCCCGTGCGGATGCGCGCTTCGGCCGCCACTTCCACCGCGCTGCGCCCGCCGGTAGGATCGCCGCTGCTGTTGCGCGGACCGATTTCGAAAAAGCCGAAGCCGCGCACCGATCCGCCGCCGCCCGCATAGATACGCCTCGAAGGGGCAACGCCATCGATCGCGGCACCGGCATTGCTGGCCAGCCTTATGCGGCCCGCCAGCACGGTATTTTCGCCCACCGAGCGATAATAGGAAGCATCGATCTGGCTGCGGACATAAAAGCTCTGCACCCCTTCATTGTCCGACACTTCGGGAGAGAGGCGCGCGCCAAGCCGCCAGCCGCGCGTGGGATCGAGCAGGTCGTCCGATTCGTCGAAATGGACAAACAGCGGCAGCGCGGCGATGAGAAATGTCTCGCGCGGAGAAAGATTGCGGTCGGCATCGCGTTCGCGTTCCTGCGTCGCCACCAGCTCAAGCCCCGCAGACCAGCTGAACTGCTTCTGGAAAAACAGCGTGCTGACCCGTTCGAAGGTTCCCACCAGGGATGCCGAGCGCGCTTCGAAGGCATCGTAATCGATCGTGCTGGCAAAGGCATCCACCGTCAGAATCCGGTCACGGCCATAGAAATTGTTCTTGCGGAAGGTGATCCCCGCCAACTGTTCCCGCGTGCCGATCACGCTGCGAACGCGCAGCATCCCTTCGGGCGGGAACATGTTGCGGTGTTCCCAGGCCCCTTCCAGCCGGATGCCTTCTTCGGTGCCGAAGCCGATATTGCCCGAAATCGTGCGCAGCGGCCCCGGCGTCAGCCCGGCGGCGATATTCACCAGCCCCGGCACATCCCCCTGCGGTTCGCGCACCACCACCGGGGTGAGCGTTACCGAGCCGACCAGCCCGGTGGCCAGGATCGCGCGGCGCAGGTCAGCCTCGTCGCTGCGCCGGTAAAGCTCGCCCGGCTCCCAGCGGGCAATGCGCGAAAGATGTTCGCCGGGAAGGAAATCGGGCATGTCGCTGGTCACCACGCCGAGGTTGTATTGCCCGCCCGGCTCCACCGGCATGGTGAGATCGCCTTCGCGCCGTTCATGATCCACCAGCAGATCGGGTTCCTCGATCGCAGCAAAGGGAAAACCGGTTTCGCCGAGCGCCAAACCCAGATCGGCACGTTCCTGCACGATCTTGTCGAGCGAGAGCGGATCACCGGAATGGATTTCGAATGCGGCACGCAGATCTTCGGCGGCAATCCCGGCGGCGGTGATATTGCCCAGATCAATCGCGCCGAACCGGTAACGGGTGCCGGGGATGATGGCGAAGCGCGCAACGGGCTTGTCGCCATCACCTGCGCCATCGCCTGCACCGCCTTCGGTCGCAGCGTCTATGCTGCGGATTACCTGCGCATCATAATAGCCATAGATGCGCAGCATTTCGCGCAGCAGTTCCTCGTCACGGCGCGCCTGCGCCGCCAGCCGGGCAAGATTGTCGCCATCATCGGTCTGTTCGATGGTGGACAGCGAATCGAACCGTTCGCGAAATTGCGCGCGTTCGGGAAACTGCGAAGCGTCGGCCGGGAAAACCAGCACCAGCTCATCCGAAATCCGCTCCTCGCTTCCCGCCGGAAGCGGCGCGATGTCATCATCAAAACTGGCGAATTCGATAGCCTCCGCGTCGGGCTCCAGCGGGGCAAGCTGCGGCAGCTCGATCGAATCGGGCCAGGGAATGGTGATTTCGGGCAGTTCGGCCAGTTCGGGATCGATCGGCGGCGTTGCCTCTTCCGGCGCGGTGGATGGAACAGCAACACCCTGCGCGGCCCATTCCTCGGGGTTTTCCACCGCCGAATCGGGAATCAGATCCTCAAGCCCCGGCGCGTCCTGCAAATCCGGCGCGTCCTGCGCCATAACCTGCTGCGCGGCGCACACCAGCACCGCCGCCAGCGCCGTGGCAGCCGTTCTGATCATGCGCGCAAAATCAGGCGAGCTTGTATTCGCGTTGCAATCCCGGCGTATTGTCCTTGGAGCCGCCATCGGGTGCGGGTTCCCTTCTTCCGCCCCCGGAAGCGATCCGCCCGATAAGCGCATCCTGCTGTGCATCGGACATGCGGTGCCAGCCTTCGGGACCCAAACGTTCCATCGGGCGGAAGCGGATCTTGTATTGCATCCGTTCCGATCCTTCCACCCAATAGCCGAGATAGACGTAAGGCAGGCCCGCGCGCGAAGCGCGGCGAATGTGATCGAGAATAACGAAAGTCCCAAGCCCGCTGCGATCCTCGTGATAGGGGTCGTAGAAGCTGTAGATCATCGACAACCCGTCTCCCTGCCGGTCCATCAGGCAGGCGGCGATCAATCGCCCTTCTGCCCCATCGCAAGAAGGTTCGCGGTATTCAACGACAAAGCTGGAAACGCTGGTGTGCTCCACCATGTCGGCAAAATCCACCTCTTCCATCGCCGCCATGCCCCCGCCGGGATGCCGATGTTCGAGATAGCGCTGCAGCAGTTCGAATTGTTCTGCGGTGGCCCAGGGGCGGCATTCGGTAACCACAAGATCGCCATTGCGCTTCATATTGCGCTTTTGCGAGCTTGACGGGCGGAAATCATGCGCCGCCACGCGTACCGAAACGCAGGCCCGGCAATCGGCGCAGGATGGGCGATAGGCCACCGTCTGGCTGCGGCGAAAACCGATCCGTCCCAGCGCATCGTTCAACTGTTCGGCATGCGCGCCCTTCAATTCGGTGAACACCTTGCGTTCCGTCTTGCCCGCCAGATACGGGCACGGCGCCGGGCTGGTCACGAAAAACCGGGGGAAGCGTACAGGTGCCGTCACGGCGTTTGCGGTCCTCTCGCCCCGGCTGCGGGGCGCTTGTGTTTATCCTGCGCGCGACAGCGCAAGTTGCGAACCCTCCTTCTGCACGCAGGATTCGCAGGTTGAAACCATATTAACCACAAATCGGTGCCTTTGCAGGATTAATTTCCACAATCGCCAAGCGCCAGCCGACAAGCGGCCCGGAACGGGTCAGTTCAGCTCGACCGAGCTAACCTGATAACCCTTGTCCGTCAGCGATTTGACCAGTGCTTCCAGCTGCTGGCGGTCGCGCGCCTCGCATTCGATATCGGTTATCAGACCCTTGGCGGGCAGATTGGTGAAGATGCGCTGGTGGTAGATTTCGATGATGTTGACGCTGTGCGCATCAAATTCGCGCATCACCTTGAAGAGCGCGCCGGGGCGATCCTGCAAGGTGATCCGGAGCCGCGCGAGTCGGCCCGAACGGGCGAGATCGCGCAGCAGCACATTGGCCAGCAGGCGGGTGTCGATATTGCCGCCGCACAACACCAGCCCGATTTTCTTGCCGCGAAACCTTTCGGGGTGCGACAGGACCGCCGCCAGCCCGGCTGCACCCGCGCCTTCCACCACGGTCTTTTCGATCTGCAACAGCAGGCTCACCGCTTCTTCCAGCGCGGGTTCGTCCACCAGCACGATATCGTCCACCAGCCGGTTGATGACGGTCTGGGTAAACCTGCCCGGTTCCTTCACCGCGATGCCTTCGGCCAGCGTATCGCCGCCGCTGGGCAGATCCTCGCCCTTGTAGGCGTTGTAGGAGGAGGGGAACAGCCGCGCCTCCACCCCGATCACTTCGACCGGCGGCTGGCGGTTTTTCGCCACCGTGGCCATGCCCGAAATCAGCCCGCCACCGCCGATCGGGACCACGATGCAATCGAGATCGGGCGCGTCCTCGAACAGTTCCAGCGCCACCGTGCCCTGCCCGGCGGCCACATGCGGATCATCGAACGGGTGGACGAAGGTGAGGCCAAGTTCGGTCTCCAGCTGGCGTGCGTGTTCCTGCGCTTCATCAAAAGTCTCGCCGTGCAGCACTACCTTGCCGCCCACCGCTTCCGTCTGCATCACCTTCACCACCGGGGTGGTGCGCGGCATCACGATGGTGACGGGCACGCCCAGACGCGTTCCGTGGTAGCTCAATCCCTGCGAATGATTACCCGCCGATGCCGCGATCACACCGCGCGCGCGCTGTTTATCGGTCAGTTGCAGCAGCGCGTTCAGCGCCCCGCGTTCCTTGTAGGCGGCGGTGAACTGGTGGTTTTCGAACTTCAGCCAGATCTGCGCCCCGGTGATGGCCGAAAGCGTCTGCGAATAATGCGTGGGGGTGCGCACCACCGCGCCTTGGATACGCTGGGCGGCGGCGTGGACATCGGCGATGGTCAATTCTGGCTGGCTCATGGGGCCAAGCGCCTAGCCGGACTGGCGCGCAAGGGGAAGTGGCAGACGCCTTTGCGCGCACAAAGATTGGCTTGGCCGGGATTGCCTTGGCGCGGCGGACAAGGCAGTGATGGCACACATGAGCACATCTGCAAAAAATGGCGCATTGAATGTCGCATTCCTGGGCCTTGGCGTGATGGGCGCACCGATGGCGGGCCACCTCGCCCGCGCCGAACACCATGTCACCGGATACAACCGCACCGCCGCGCGCGCGCAGGCGTGGCAGGCGAAGCT
>JBGSLI010000540.1:0-3631 GCA_041740775.1 Alteraurantiacibacter sp.
TGCGCCCATCATCAACCGCTGGCGCGCCGCCGCGCATCCGCCGGGCACAGCGCTCACGCTGCATGAAGGCGATGGCGCGCTGGCACGCGGCACATTCGATTCCATCGGGGATGACGGCACGCTCCACCTGCGTTTGCCCGATGGGACCACCCGTGCCATTCACGCGGGCGATGTAATGCTGGAGGACGGCTGATGCTGCTGGCGATCGATGTCGGGAATACCAATGTGGTGTTTGCGCTGTATGAAGGCACAGATATCCGCGTGCGCTGGCGCATCGCCACCGATCCGCGCCGCACGGGGGATGAATACGCCACCTGGCTCACCCAATTGCTGGCGATGGAGGGGATCGCGCGCAAGGCGATAGACCGGATCATCTGTTCTTCCGTCGTCCCGCGCGCCGATCACAATATCACCGTGCTGGCGCAGAAATATTTCGGGGTTGAACCGATGTTCGCCGGGCAAGGTGATGCAGCGTGGGATTTCGCCATCGATGTGGAACAGCCGCACACGCTGGGCGCGGATCGCGCGGTCAATTGCATCGCCGCCCATGCACTGGTGGGCGGAGACCTGATCGTGGTCGATTTCGGCACCGCCACCAAGTTCGAAGTGGTCGATTTCAACGGCACCTATAAAGGCGGGATCATCGCGCCGGGCATCAATCTGTCGCTCGATGCGCTGGTGGGCAACACCGCCAAATTGCCGCGCATCGCCATCCGCGCTCCCGATTCTGCCAGCGTGATCGGCCGCAATACCGAAGACCAGATGCTGATCGGCGTGTTCTGGGGCTATGTGGCGATGATGGAAGGGCTGATCGCGCGGATGAAGGCCGAAATAGGCCGCCCGGCGAAGGTTGTCGCCACCGGCGGGCTGGCCATATTGTTTGATGAGAAAACCGGCATTTTTGATCGGGTTGACGCCGATCTGACCATTCGCGGGCTGCAAATCCTTGCTGATCGCGTGGCAGACCGGACAGGAGCATAATGAAAAAAGACCATACCCCGCAGGATGAATTGCTGTTCCTCGCCCTTGGCGGCAGCGGCGAAATCGGCATGAACGTCAATCTCTACGGTTGCCAGGGCAAATGGCTGATGGTCGATCTGGGCATGAGCTTTGGCGCGAACGAATATCCGGGCACCGAATTGATGTTCGCCGATCCCGAATTCATCGAGGACCGGGCGAAGGATCTGCTCGCGATCGTGCTGACCCACGGGCACGAGGACCATATCGGCGCGATCCCCTATTTTGCAGCCGATCTCGGCGTGCCGCTTTACGCAACGCCCTTCACCGCCGAACTGATCCGCCGCAAGCTGGACGAGGCGGGGCTGGCCGATGCGGTGGAACTGCACGTGATCGACGAGGACCACGGCAGCTTCGATATCGGCCCCTTCGGCATCACCTATCTGCCGCTGGCGCATTCGATCGCCGAGGGCAACGCGCTGCTGATCGAAACGCCGTTTGGCCGCGTGTTCCACACCGGCGACTGGAAGCTGGACGAGGACCCGATCGTGGGAATACCGGCGACCGAGGCAGAACTCATCGCCATCGGCGATGAAGGCGTGCTGGCGATGGTGTGCGATTCCACCAATGTCTTCAACCCTGTGGCTTCGGGCAGCGAGGGTGCGGTCTATCGCGGATTGCTGGGGGAAGTGGGCAAGCATCGCGGCAAGCGGGTGCTGGTGACGACCTTTGCCTCCAATGTCGCGCGGCTGCAGACGCTGGGCGAAGTGGCGCGCGAAACGGGCCGAAAGCTGTGCGTGGCGGGCCGATCACTCGACCGGATTATCGAGGTGGCGAAGGACAACGGCTATCTGCGCGATTTTCCTGAAACGGTGAATTTCGATGCGGCGATGGATCTGCCGCGCGGGGAGATCATGATTCTCGCCACCGGCGGGCAGGGCGAACCGCGCGCGGCGCTCAGCCGGATTGCCGAAGACAGCCACCCGATCGCGCTGACTGAAGGCGATGTTGTGTTGTTTTCCAGCCGGATGATCCCCGGCAACGAACTTTCCATCGGCCGGGTGCAGAATATGCTGGCATCGCGCGGCATCGTCATGGTGAGCGACCGGCAGAGCGAAATCCACGTTTCCGGCCACCCCGGCCGCCCCGAGCTGGAGGCGCTATACGGATGGCTGCGGCCCGATATCCTTGTCCCCGTCCACGGCGAAATCCGCCACATGCAGGAACAGGTGAGAGTAGGCCGCGCCGCCGGCATCGAACACAATGTGTTCCAGAAGAACGGCGATATCATCCGCCTCGCTCCCGGTGTTCCGACCAAACTGGCCGAGGTGCGCACCGGCAGGCTGGTGCTGGATGGCGATATACTGGTGCCCGCCGATGGCGATGCCATCACCATGCGCCGCCGGATATCGCGCGACGGCATGTTGTATGTGGTGCTGGACGGGCGCGGCGGTGTGCGGATCGATGCGATCGGCCTGCCGCTGGACGAGGATTATGCCGATTTTGTGGTGGAAGCGCAGGCCGATGTTGTTACCGCGCTGATAAAGCTACGCAAGGAGCGGCAGAGCGATCCCGATGCGATCCTGGAGGCCGCCCGGCTGGCGGCGCGCAAGGCGGCGCAGCGGTGGTCTGGCAAGAAGCCGCAGACGCGCGTCATCATGCTCGGCGCGCCGGAATAGCGACCTGCCATGAAGATCACCTCGATCATCGCCATCTACGCGCTGTGCTGGGTGATGAGCGCCTTTCTGCTGCTGCCTTTCGGTGTGCGGACGGCGGAGGAAGCGGGCGTGGAAAAGGTGCCCGGACAAGCGGACAGCGCGCCGGTGAATTTCCGCCCCGGCAGGCTGGCGCTTCGCGCTACCGTGATCGCTGCAATGGCCTGCGCGCTCTATGTCGCCAATTACATTCATGGCTGGGTGACGGTAGACGATATCAACATCTTCGACGCGCCACCGGGGTTTGAAACACCCGCAGGCTGATGGTCAGCCGCGCAGCCTGTCGATCGCCTGCGCCAGCGCGACATAGAGCTTGCCCGCATCGCTGGACAGCAGCGTAACCGCCAGCGCATTGCCATCGCGGGTGGACAGCACTTCGCGCAGCATCGCTTCGAAATCGTGGATGAAGCGGTTCACCGTTTCGCGGAAATCATTATCCTCGCCGTAGATTTCGGCCACCGCGCGCGAATCCTTCCGGCCCAGCAGACGCACCGCGCGGCGGGTGAAGATGCCGCGATCACCGCGCAGGTAATGCGCCCATTGGGTATCGGAAACCTCGTTGTCGAAGGCCTTGGCGATGTCGATCGACGAGGAATTGAGCGCCTCGGTTATCAACGCCATCCGGCGCGAGAAATCGGTGTCGATCTTTTCTTCGGTCCGCTCGCGCGCATAGACGATCCGCGCTTCCAGATTGCCCGTCAGCTCGTTCACCCGCGCCAGCTGATCGCGAAGCGCCGCGGTAGTATCGCGGCCGCGTTCGGCCGCCTGCGCCGCCGCCGCCTCCAGCTCGGCAATCGCCGCCAAGCCATTTTCGCGGATCGCTTCGGCCACCTTCTCGCGGCTCTGTTCGGCGATGGTTCCGGCGATCTCGCTTACCATTGCCCGTTGCCCCTCGCGCAAGCCTTCGAGCGCCTGCGTGGACGAACCCGCCAGCGCTTCTATCGCGTCGCGCAATTCGC
>JBGSLI010000541.1:0-2586 GCA_041740775.1 Alteraurantiacibacter sp.
CAGCAGATTGACCTGCTCCACGCCGGCATCGGCGGTGAAGCGCAAATCGGCTTCGGCCACGTCCAGCCCGTTCGTGGCAATCTGGAAGGTCTGCGCCAGCCGCCGGGCATCTTCCACCACCGCCGCGCGCAGCGAACCGCCCAGCGGATCGGAGGCGAGGCGGGCGAGGCCGGCTTCGAAATCGACCAGCGCGGGAAAGATCCCCGCCTGTTCGATGGCGGTTTCGGAATTGGTCAGCCCGGTCAGTTCGGCATCGGCGCGGGCGACATCGCCCGATGTGCGGCGCGCCTCGTTTTGCAGGAACACCGAATTGCTGCGCTGCACCTGATCGGGCCGCACGCCTGAAAGCGATGCGCCCTGTTCCATCGCGATCCCGCCCTTGGCCACCACTTCGGCCATGCTCAGCGTGCGCCGGGCGTAATCGGCATTGGCGGCATTGGCGATGTTCTGCGCGGTAAGATCGAGCGCGGACCGCGCCGCCATCGTCCCGCTCTTGCCGATCTGGAGGAGATTGCCGGTCATGCCTTATGCTCCTGCTGGCCCGGCGAAGGCGGACAATTGCCGTTCGATCGCATCGGCCAGGCCGAACACCCCCTGCGAAGAGGCGATTTCGGCGAAATGTTCATCGCGCATGGCTTCGAACTGTTCGAGGCCGGGACCGCCGAACAATTCCTCACCGCCGAAATCGGAAGCGCGCGCGCTGGCCAGCAACTGGCGCAGGAAGATCGCTTCGAAGGCTTCGGCGGCGGCGCGCAATTCGGATTTGGGTGGCGCTGCGGGCGAGGCGGAAACGCCGCGTGCTTGCGATGCCGAAAGCGAAACCGTCGGCAAGTCCGCGCGCAGGGGAGAAAGCGTGCTCACAAGATCACCATTTCGGCCTGCAGCGCGCCCGCCTGTTTGAGCGCTTCGAGGATTACCACCAGATCCGCTGCGCCCACGCCGAGCATGTTGAGCGCATCGACCACCTCGGACAGATTGGCCCCGCCGTTCATCATCGCCACGCGGCTTTCGAGCACATCCAGCGTGATTTCGCTGGCCTGTTCCACCGCCGTCACCCCATCGCTGAAGGGGGCGGGCTGGATCACCCGCGGCTGTTCCTCGATCCGCACCACCAGCCGCCCGTGGCTGACTGCGGCAGGTGCCAGGCGCACAGCGGAATTGATAACCACCGTGCCGGTGCGGCTGTTGACGATCACCCGTGCGGGGGTTTCGGCAGGGGTCACCTCGATCATCTCGATCTCGGCGATCATCTGCGCGCGCACATCGCTGCCGTAGGGCATCACGATCGCCAGCGTCACCCCGTCGACCACCCGCGCAGCGCCGGAAAAGCGTCGGTTGATGGCATCGCGCATCCGCGCCGCAGTCTGGAAATCGGCATTGTGGAGGTAAAAGCGCAATTCGGCCGATGTATCGAAGCCGGTCAGCACCTCGCGTTCCACCGTCGCGCCATCGGCGATCCGGCCGACGGTGGGCACGTTGACGGTAAGTTGCGAACCATCGCGGCCCGATACGCCCAGCCCGCCCACCGCAAGATTGCCCTGCGCCATGCCGTAAACCTGCCCATCCGCGCCATAGAGCGGGGACAGCACCAGCGATCCGCCGCGCAAGCTGCTGGCGCGGCCGATGGTGGAAACGGTAATGTCGATCGTCTGCCCCGGCTTGGCAAAGGCGGGCAGTTCGGCGGTGATGATGACCGCAGCGGCGTTCTTCAGGCCGGGATTGACGCCGGGCGGCAGCGTCAGGCCGAGGCGGCCCGAAACCCCGCGCATGGCTTCGGTGACATAGCTGAAATTGTCGTCTCCAGTGCCGTCCAGCCCCACCACGATGCCATATCCGGTCAATTGGTTGGGGCGCACACCTTCGAACGCGCCCAGATCGCGGACGCGTTCGGCGGCGGCGGGCACGGCGACCAGCATCGCCAGCGCGGCAGGGATGAGTGAAAGGAGGCGCATGGTGGTTCTCCTGCCTTAAAGCGGGCTGATCATGTTGAAGAAGCGGCCCAGCCAGCCCGGCCGGCTGGCCTGCTGGATCGCGCCGCTGCCGCCATAAATGATCTGCGCATCGGCGATGCGGTTGGAAACGATGCGATTGTCGCTGTCGATATCGGCCAGCCGCAGGATTCCGGCGAACTGCACCCATTCATCGCCCTGGCTCAATTGCATCTGCCGTTCTCCAACCACCAGCGCGGTGCCGTTGGGGCGCACTTCCGCGATGGTAACCGCGATGGCGCCGCTGAGAGTGCTGCGCTGGCTGGCACGCCCCTGGCCATTGAACGACGAATCCGCGCCCGCATTAAGGGCTTCGGGGCTGAGAAAGGAAAAGGGGCCGGTGGAAGGCGGGGTCAGCCCCACCTCGCCGGTACGGCTGGTGGCGGCGCTGCTGTTCTTGCTGGTATCGAGCGATTCCACCAATACCACGGTGACTATATCGCCCACCCGCCGCGCGCGCGTTCCTTCGTGAAGCGCGGAATATCCGCTGGCGGCCTGATAGATCGCCCCGTTGGCGGGGGCATAAGCTGGCGGGGCGGGCGGCAGCACGGGATCGAAGCCCGCGCGCGGGGTGCCGCCTTCCAGCCCCGCGCATCCG
>JBGSLI010000542.1:0-8830 GCA_041740775.1 Alteraurantiacibacter sp.
GCGGCGGCGCGGCGCTTTCGATGCGCGCGGTGACCGGCAAGCCGATCAAATTTGCCGGCACGGGCGAAAAGCTCGACGCGATCGAACGCTTCCACCCCGCGCGCGTGGCGGACCGCATTCTGGGCATGGGCGATGTCGTCAGCCTGGTGGAAAAGGCTGCCGAATCGATCAAGGCGGAGGATGCCGAGGAACTCGCCCGCCGGATGATGGCGGGAAAGTTCGACATGAACGATCTGCGCAAGCAATTGCAGCAGATGCAGAACATGGGCGGGCTGGGGATGCTGGCGGGCATGATGCCGGGCATGAAAAAGGCCAAGGCAGCGATGGCTTCCAGCGGCATGGACGACAAGGTGCTGGTGCATATGGATGCGATCATCACCTCGATGACCGCCAAGGAACGCGCGAAGCCCGAATTGCTCAATGCCAAACGCAAGAAGCGGGTGGCGGCGGGCAGCGGCACATCGGTGCAGGAGGTCAACAAGATCCTCAAGATGCATCAGGAAATGGGCCGGGCGATGAAGCAGATCAGGAAGATGGGCGGATTGAAGGGCCTGGCATCGATGTTCGGCGGCGGGATTGGTGGCATGGGCGGCGCGCCGAGCGGAGCGCCGGGGCTGCCGGGTGGCGGTATGCCGGGCCTGCCCGGCGGCCAACTGCCTGCGGATTTACAGAATTTTCTGAAAAAGAAATAAATTCATAAGTTTAGTTTGGAAAGGTAATCTACAATGGCAATTTCAATCCGCCTCTCGCGCGGTGGCGCCAAGAAGCGCCCCTATTATCGTATCGTTGCCGCTGACAGCCGCCGCGCGCGCGATGGCAAATATCTGGAACAGCTGGGCACCTATAACCAGCTGCTGGCCAAGGATGACGAAACCCGCGTCCGCCTGATGGTGGATCGCATCCGTTACTGGCTGGGCGTGGGCGCGCAGCCGAGCGACCGCGTGGCGCGTTTCCTCGATGCGGCGGGCATCAAGGAACGTGCGGCGCGCAACAATCCCAAGAAGGGCGAACCGGGCGACGCCGCCAAGGAACGCGCCGAAGAAAAGGCCACCAAGGCTGCCGAGGCCGAAGAAGCCGCCAAGGCCGCTGCCGCAGCCCCGGCTCCGGTTGAGGAAGCGCCTGTGGCCGAAGAGGCTCCCGCTGCCGAAGAAGCACCCGCTGCCGAAGAAGCGCCTGCTGCTGAGGAAGCACCTGTTGCTGAGGAAGCACCTGCTGCCGAAGAAGCACCGGCTGAAGAAGCGCCTGCCGCCGAGGAAGCCCCCGCTGCCGAAGCCGAAGAGGCCCCCGCAGCCGAGGAAGCTGGCGAAGAAAAGGCCGAGGGCTGATCCCCTTGGTTGCGGATAAGCCCGTCACTCTCGCCGCCATCGCTGGCGCGCATGGGGTGGCGGGCGAAGTCCGGCTGAAGCTGTTTGGCGAGGGTTTGGCTACGTTAAAGCCGCACAAGAGCTTCAACAACGGCGCCTTCACGCTCACCAAATTGCGCGATGATGGCAAGGGCGGGGCGATCGCCCGCTTCGCCGAAATACCCGATCGCACCGCTGCCGAAAAGCTGCGCGGCACCGTGCTCACCGTCCCCCGCAGCGCGCTGCCGCCGCTGGGCGAGGGCGAATATTACCACGCCGACCTGCTCGGCCTCGCGGCGGTCTCCGATGCCGGAGAGGCGCTGGGCGAGGTGATCGCGGTGGAGGATTTCGGCGCGGGCGACGTGATCGAGATCCTGCGCCCCGACGGCAGGAAGTTCATGGTGCCGATGCGGATCGAAGCGGTGCCGCGCTGGAGCGATACGCAGCTTGTGGTGAACGCCGATTTCGCCGAAGACTAGGCGCATGACGCGTATCAATGTCGCCATCTGCCAGGCCTCAATTCCCTCCCTTGATGGAAGGGTAGCATGACCTTTGCCGCCACCATCCTCACGCTCTATCCGGAGATGTTTCCCGGCCCGCTTTGCGTGTCGCTGGCAGGGCGCGCGCTGGAGCGGGGGGACTGGGTTTGCGAGGCGGTGCAGATCCGCGATTTCGCCAGCGACAGGCACCGCACGGTAGACGATACGCCCGCAGGCGGCGGGGCGGGGATGGTGCTGAAAGCGGATGTGCTGGCGGCGGCGCTGGATGGTGTGACCTCAAAGCCCCTTTCCTATGGGGAAGGGGTTGGGGATGGGGGCACTGCCCCATCGGCGTCGCACACCCACCCCCCAACCCCCTCCCTCAAAGGAGGGGGGGAAGCGCGCCCCATCCTCGCCATGACTCCGCGCGGCAAACCCATCACGCAGGCGCGCATTCGCGAGATCGCGCAAGGCCCCGGCGTGATCCTGCTGTGTGGCCGGTTCGAGGGGTTTGACGAACGCCTGTTCGAGGCCCGGCCCGCAATCGAACAAGTGAGCCTTGCGGACATTGTCCTGTCCGGCGGAGAGCCTGCCGCGCTGGCGATACTCGATGCTTGCATTCGCCTGCTTCCCGGCGTAATGGGCGCGGCTTCCAGCGGGGCTGAGGAATCCTTCGAAGACGGATTGCTCGAATACCCGCAATATACCCGACCTCAGGAATGGGAAGGGCGCACGATCCCTGAAGTGCTGCGATCGGGGGATCATGCGAAAATCGCTGCCTGGCGCAAGGCCCGGAGCGAGGAAGACACACGGTTACGCAGGCCCGATCTTTGGGAACGCCACGGGGGCGTTCCGGATCAGCCTGCCTCTGGCGCGCGGCGAAAAGACTAGGAAAAACAGGCCATGAACCTGATTCAGCAGCTCGAGGCGGAAGCCATCGAGGCCCTTGGGAAAGATATTCCCCAATTCCGCGCCGGTGATACCGTGCGTGTCGGCGTCAAGGTCATCGAAGGCACGCGCGAACGTATCCAGAATTTCGAAGGCGTGTGCATCGCCCGCTCGAACCGGAGCATCAACAGCAATTTCACCGTGCGCAAGATGAGCTTTGGCGAAGGTGTGGAACGCGTGTTCCCGCTCTATTCGCCGATCGTCGATTCGATCACCGTGGTCCGCCGCGGCGTGGTGCGTCGCGCCAAGCTTTACTATCTGCGCGGCCTCACCGGCAAGCGAGCCCGGATTGTCGAACGCCGCGAAAACGTCGCCAAGTAAGGCGGCATTCCCCAGCGAGACGAGCAAAGGGCGGCTGCCCGGTGGCGGGCAGCCGCCCTTTTCGTTTGCTGGCCCTTTGGCGGTATCGGCTGAAACCGTCTTTGCTGTTGCAAGTGCGAACAAGCGCGTTAGGCACCGCGCTCACCTTGTGACGGAGCGAGACAAAAATGGGTTACCGTGTGGCAGTGGTCGGGGCGACGGGGAATGTCGGGCGCGAAATGCTCGCCATTCTGGCCGAACGCGAATTCCCGATGGACGAGGTAGCGGCGGTCGCCTCTTCGCGATCGACCGGCATGAATGTCGATGTAGGCGATTCGGGCAAGGTGGTGAAGTGCAGGAACATCGAGCATTTCGACTTCACCGGCTGGGATATCGCGCTGTTCGCCTGCGGCAGCGAAGCGACCAAAATCCACGCGCCGAGGGCGGCGGCGGCGGGTTGCGTGGTGATCGACAACTCCAGCCTTTACCGCATGGACCCGGACGTGCCGCTGATCGTGCCCGAAGTGAACCCCGATGCGATCGATGGTTACAAGCGCCGCAACATTATCGCCAATCCCAACTGTTCTACCGCGCAATTGGTGGTGGCGTTAAAGCCGCTGCACGATGTCGCCACGATCAAGCGGGTGGTGGTTTCCACCTATCAATCGGTATCCGGCGCGGGCAAGGCGGGGATGGACGAATTGTTCGAGCAGAGCCGGGCGATCTTCGTCGGCGATCCGGTGGAAGTGCGCAAATTCACCAAACAAATCGCCTTCAACGTCATCCCGCACATCGACAGCTTCATGGATGATGGTTCCACCAAGGAAGAATGGAAAATGGTGGTGGAAACCAAGAAGATTCTCGATCCGAAGATCAAGCTGAGCGCCACCTGTGTGCGGGTGCCGGTATTCGTCGGCCATTCCGAGGCGGTGAATATCGAATTCGAAAACGAGCTTTCGGCGGCGGACGCGATGGACATCCTGCGCGAAGCCCCCGGCGTGATGCTGGTGGATAAACGTGAAGACGGCGGATACGTCACCCCGGTAGAAGCCGCTGGCGACGGGGCCACCTATATCAGCCGCGTGCGCGACGATCCGACTGTCGATTACGGCATCACCCTGTGGTGCGTTTCGGACAATTTGCGTAAGGGTGCAGCATTGAACGCCGTGCAGATCGCCGAACTGCTGGGGCGTCGCCACTTGCAGAAGGGATGATCCAGATGCGCCGCCTTGCCTGCCTTGCTTTTCTCGCCATTCCGCTGATGCTGGCCGCCTGCTCGCCCGAACCCGCCGAAGATGCCGCGCCGCCTGCCGATGCGGCAGAGCCATTGGCGGATGCCACGCTGGACTTGCAGGCGACGGGCATCATGGTGCCTCCGCAGGCCGGTTTCGAACAGCTCGCCGTGCCCTTCGGCTCGATGCGCGCGGCGACCGAGGCGACGCTGGGCAATGTGCTGGGCGCGGCCATCGGAACGCATGACGGAAACGGCGACTGTGCCCTGCAGACCACGCAATACGAAGGGCTGACGCTGGCCTTCAACGCCGACGGACAGTTCGTCGGCTATTTCGCCCGCGTGCCTTATGTGCCCGCAATGACACGCGCCGAAATGCTCGCCGATCCGCAGGTGGCGCTGGCGCAGGAAAGCACGCTGGGCGAGGAATTCGCCATCGGCAGCGGTGATGCGGTGATTTCGGGCCTGTTCGCCGGTGAAGCCGATGATGCCGCGGTGGAGGCGCTGTGGGCGGGCGAGAACTGCATTTTCCGGTGAGCCACTGCGCATGAGCGAACCGATCACGCAATCGATCGAAAGCTTCGACGGCACGCGCATGGCGGTGCATCGGCTGGGGGCGGGCCGCCCGGTGCTGCTGCTGCACGGGCTTTTTTCCAACGCCGATGTCAACTGGATCAGATATGGCACCGCACAGATGCTGGCCGATGCCGGGTTCGAGGCGATCATGCCCGACTGGCGCGTGCATGGGCAAAGCGCATCGCCTGCCGATCGCACCGCCTTTCCCGCTGGCGTGCTGGTGAAGGACAGCTTTGCCGTGGTGCGCGCGCTGGGGCTGACAGATTACGACCTCGTCGGCTTTTCGCTCGGCAGCCGCACCGCCATCAGCGCGGTGATCGCCGGGCTGGACCCGCGCCGCCTGATCCTTTCCGGCATGGGGATGGAAGGGCTGACCAACTGGAAGAAGCGCACCGCCTTCTTCATCGACATGATCGACCGGTTTGACAGTATCGAGCGCGGCGATCCGGCGTTTCTGGCCAAGAGCTTCATGAAGGGGCAGGGCATCGATCGGGTGGCCGCGCGGCTGTTGCTGACGCAGGGGGTGGACAGCATCGATATGGCGCTGCTTGACCGGCTCACCATGCCCGCGCTGGTGCTGATCGGCGATGAGGACCGCGACAACGGCTCCCCCTGGCGGCTGGCCGAGGCGCTGCCCGATGCGCGGGTGGAGGAAATCCCCGGCAACCACATGAGCTGCGTCACCAAACCGGAGTTCGGGCGGGCGATAGTTGGGTTTTTGGCGGAGGGCTGAGCGGTTTTCCGGCGCTCGCAGAAGCGCGCAGGAACTGGCCATGATTCTCCGCGTCGCCTAACCCCCACCCGGCCCATGCTGGCGCGTCGGCGGCGGGCCGCCCGGTTCGGCCTGGGTGGCACCTTCGCGGTGGTCCCATTCGATGCGGTAGAGGACGAAGCGGCGGTCGGCAAGGTTGCGGACGGTGCCTTCGGCGCGGGCCCAGGCGAGATCGGCCAGGTTCACGTCGCTGATTGTCAGCGTTTCGACATTCTCGGTGGCCTCTGCCGCAATCCCGTCACGCGCGAAGGGGAAATCGCACGGCGTCAGGATGCAGCTTTGCGCATACTGGATATCCATATTGGCGACATTGGGCAGGTTCCCCACATTGCCGCTCATCACCACATAGCACTGGTTTTCGATCGCGCGGGCCTGCGCGCAATAGCGCACGCGCATATAGCCCTGCCGGCTATCGGTGCAGAAGGGCACGAAGATGATCCGCGCGCCTTCGTCCACCAGCCGCCGCGCCAGTTCGGGAAATTCGCTGTCATAGCAGATCAGCACGCCGATGGGGCCGCAGTCGGTCTGGATCACGTCCACCGCATCGCCGCCGCGGATGTTCCACCAGTAGGCTTCGTTGGGGGTGGGGTGGATCTTTTCCTGTTCGTGGATCGATCCATCGCGCAGGCATACCATCGCCACATTATGGATGTCGCCATCCTCCATCCGCGTGGGATGCGATCCGCCGATGATGTTGATGTTGAACTTCAGCGCCATTTCCGAAAGCGCCTCGCGGATGCGCGGGGTGTATTCGGATAGACGTTCGATGCTTTCCAGCGGGGAAAGTTCCTTTCCCTCCGCGCTCAACAGCATCAGTGTGAACATTTCTGGAAACAGGATGAAGTCTGCCTCGTAATCGGCTGCAACATCGACAAAATAGCGCACCTGTCCGATGAATTCGTCAAAATCCTTCACCGCGCGGGCCTGCAACTGGCAGGTGGCGACGCGGACATTTTCCACCCCGCGCGGAACGCGGGCCTGCGCGCTGGCTTCCTGATCCACAAAGGGGTTGCGCCACACCATCTGCACCGCGTGGCCGCGGCTCTTGGTGTCTTCGGGAAGATATCCGCGCAGGATGCCGATGGGTTCGAACCCGTTGGCAAGCTGAAAGCGCAGCACCGGATCGTGGATTTTGCCCGCGATCACCTGGCTTAGGTAATCCTCCGGCCCGTCCGCCCGCCGCCAGCTCTTGCGCAGATTGGGCATCCGCCCGCCGAAGACGATGCCCTTCAGTTCGAGTTGCTCGGCAAGGAAGCGGCGTTCTTCATACAGCCGCCGCCCGATCCGGGTGCCGCGCACCTTGGGATCAACGCACATTTCATAGCCATACAGCCAGTCCCCATTGGGATCGTGGCGGCTGCCATAACCATTGCCGGTAATCTCGTCCCAGCTATGCGGACGCAGCGCCTTGTCGCCGCCGATCCGCATGGAGGCGCAATACCCCACCAGCCGATCATCGAGAATGGCGACAAAGCAGCCATCGCGGTAGTTGTTCAACTGCCCGCGAATTTCGCCCTGCGTATAGGGCACGAAATCCTCGTAAACCCGCCTCGCCAGCGCCGCGATCCGGCGGATATCACCGACTTCCGCCTGCCGCACTTCGAGGCGGGCCTTGGTCATTTGCCGTGTCCGGTTAAATCGTCATCGCGAGGAGCCGTATGCGACGTGGCGATCCATCTCCTGCCGTTGCCCCGTGGCGCCCGGTCAGGAGATGGATTGCTTCGCTTTGCTCGCAATGACGAAATCAAATAGAACTCCTCAAGCCAGCCCCTGCTTCTTCATCTCCGCTTCCAGCCCTTCCACGATCGCTTCGAAGAACTGTTCGGTCGTCATCCAGGCCTGGCTGGGGCCGATCAGCAGTGCCAGATCCTTGGTCATCTTGCCCTGTTCGACGCAGGAAATGCACACGCGTTCGAGCGTTTCGGCGAAGGCCACCACGTCCGGCGTGTTGTCGAACCGGCCGCGATACATCAGGCCGCGAGTCCAGGCGAAAATGCTTGCAATCGGGTTGGTCGAAGTTGCCTTGCCTTGCTGATGCTGGCGATAGTGGCGGGTGACGGTGCCGTGCGCGGCTTCGGCTTCCACCGTCTTGCCGTCCGGGCTCATCAGTACGCTCGTCATCAGGCCCAATGAGCCGAAGCCCTGCGCCACCACGTCCGACTGCACGTCGCCGTCGTAGTTCTTGCACGCCCAGACAAACTTTCCGCTCCACTTCAGCGCGGAGGCCACCATGTCGTCGATCAAGCGGTGTTCGTATATGATCTTCGCATCGGCGAATTTTTCCTTGAAGCCTTCGGTATCGAACACTTCCTGGAACAGATCCTTGAAGCGCCCGTCATAGGCCTTGAGGATGGTGTTCTTGGTGGAAAGATACACCGGCCATCCGCGATCGAGGCCGTAATTGAAGCTGGCGCGGGCGAAATCGCGGATCGATTCGTCGTGATTGTACATTGCCATCGCCACGCCGGGCTGATCGAAGGTGTGAACGTCCAGATCGATGGTTTCGCCATCCTCGCCTTCAAACACCAGCCGCAGCTTGCCCGCGCCGGGAATGCGCGTGTCGGTGGCGCGATACTGATCGCCGAAGGCATGGCGGCCCACCACGATCGGATCGGTCCAGCCGGGAACGAGGCGGGGCACGTTGTCGATCACGATGGGTTCGCGAAAGATGGTTCCGCCCAGAATGTTGCGGATCGTGCCATTGGGCGAACGCCACATTTTTTTCAGCCCGAATTCTTCCACCCGCGCTTCATCAGGCGTGATGGTGGCGCATTTCACGCCCACGCCATATTGCGCGATGGCATTGGCCGAATCCACGGTGATCTGGTCATTGGTCTCGTCGCGCTTTTCCACCGAGAGATCGTAATATTTCAGGTCGACATCGAGATAGGGGAGGATCAGCCGCTCGCGGATCCACTGCCAGATGATCCGCGTCATCTCGTCACCGTCGATTTCCACGATGGGGTTCTTGACCTGAATTTTCGCCATGGGGTCTCTGTCTCTCGTCTTGCGCAATGGAATGGATGAAACTTGCCGCGTCCTAGCAGAGCCTTACCGCTGTGCAAGGGAGGGGTAGCCCCCAATTCGCGCCATATCTGCCAATCGGGCGATGATCTGCGGGGCGATGCGCGCCAGCGCGATGGCGGCGCGTGCGCCGGGGCGGGTTTCGGCCAGGTGCCAG
>JBGSLI010000543.1:0-3871 GCA_041740775.1 Alteraurantiacibacter sp.
GCCTTGATGCGATGCTGGAAGCGATGGCGGCGATGCAGCAGGCCCCGCCACCGCCGCCAGCGCAGGGTGCCGCGCCGCCAGCACCGGCGGAATAGCCCTTGTGCAATGCACAATGTTGCTACCTTGGCGGCGCGCTGCTATCGCGCCGCCTTCGCCTGCGGGCGCGTAAGCGATTTGGGCCGTAAATCCATATGAGCGCAGCCACAAACAATAGTGATTCGGCCAGGCTGAAGCTGGCGGTGGGTGCAGTCGGCATCGTGTTTGGCGATATCGGCACCAGCCCGCTTTACGCCTTTCGTGAAACCTTTCGCGGCGCGCATGAATTGCCGCTGGACGATCTGCACGTTCTCGGCGTGCTCAGCCTGATCTTCTGGTCGATGACGCTGATCGTTTCGATCCAGTATGTCACCCTGCTGATGCGCGCCGACAACAACGGGCAGGGCGGCAGCCTGGCGCTGGTGGCGCTGCTTTCGCGCAGCATCGGAAAAACCAGTTACGGCTGGCTGGTTGTGCTGCTGGGCGTGTTCGCAACAGCGCTGTTTTACGGCGATTCGATGATTACCCCGGCGATTTCGGTATTGTCGGCGGTGGAGGGGCTAACCGTCGTCGACCAGTGGCTCGATCGTTTCGTCATTCCCATCGCGCTGGTGCTGCTGATCGCGCTGTTCATGCTGCAAAGGCGCGGAACGGCCAGGGTGGGGGCGATGTTCGCGCCGGTCATGTCGCTGTATTTCTGCGTGCTGGCGATCCTTGGCGTCGGCCATATCTTCGCCACCCCGGAAATCCTCTGGGCGCTCAATCCCTGGTATGCGGTGCAGTTCTTCCTCACCGACAAATGGTTCGCATTTCTCGCGCTCGGCTCGGTGGTGCTGGCGGTGACGGGGGCCGAAGCGCTCTATTCGGACATGGGCCATTTCGGGCGCGGGCCGATGCGGCTTTCGTGGTTCGGTTTCGTGATGCCGTGCCTGCTGCTCAACTATTTCGGACAGGGGGCGATGATCCTGGGCCTGCCCGATGCGGCAGCGGATCAGGCGATCAACAATCCGTTCTTCTTCCTCGCGCCCGAAGCCTATCGCCTGCCGCTGGTCATCCTTGCCACCTGCGCCACTTTCATCGCCAGCCAGGCGGTGATTTCGGGCGCTTTTTCGGTTACCCATCAGGCGATCCAGCTGGGTTTCGTTCCGCGCCTGTCGATCCTCCACACCAGCCACACCCAGCAGGGGCAGATCTATATTCCGCTGATCAACTGGACGCTGTGTTCGGCGGTGGTGATGCTGGTGCTGTTCTTCCAGGATTCGTCCAGCCTGGCATCGGCCTATGGCATTGCGGTGACCGGGGCGATGTTCATCGACACCTGCCTGATGGCGGTTCTGCTATTGGCGGTGTGGCGCTGGAAATGGTGGATCGCGGTGCCCGTGGTCGGCATTTTCTTCGTCGTCGACGGGGCGTTCTTTGCCGCCAACATGACCAAGATTGCCGATGGCGGCTGGTTCCCGCTGATGATCGGCGCGATTGCTTTCACCATCCTCACCACCTGGGCCAAGGGCCGCAAGCTGATGCGCGAGCGGATGAGCGAGATGAGCCTGCCGCTCGATATCTTCGCCAAATCCGCCCGTTCCAGCACCGCGCGCGTTCCGGGCACCGCGATCTTCATGAATTCGGGTTCCAGCGGCACGCCATCGGCGCTGCTGCACAATATCAAGCACAACAAGGTGCTGCACGAACGGGTGGTGGTGCTGACGGTGCAGATCGCCGACGTGCCCTATGTCGAACCCGCCGATCGCTGCGAGATCATGGATCTGGGCGACGGTTTTTACCGGGTGATCCTGCATTACGGCTTCATGCAGGAAACCGATGTGCCCAAGGCGCTTTCCAGCCGCGACATGTGCGGCGGGCCGTTCGACATGATGAAGACCAGCTTCTTCCTCAGCCGCCAGACGCTGCTTTCGGCGGATAAGCCGGGCATGATGATCTGGCGCGAGCGATTGTTTTCCTGGATGATGCGCAACGCCGCCACGCCGATGGAATTCTTCCGCCTGCCCACCAACCGGGTGGTGGAACTGGGCAGCCAGGTGGAGATTTGACGGTGGTGCGCCGCTGATCTAGCTTGCGCTGACCGGCAGGGAAAGGGTTCCCCTCCGGTGTCAGGGGGGTAATCGATGAAATCTGCACCACCGCAGCCGGGCATGGGCCCGCTGATGAGCATATCGCTTGTTGTCGGAACGATGATCGGGGCGGGGATATTCTTCCTTCCCTCGGCGCTGGCCCCGCTCGGCTGGAATGCGGCTATCGGCTGGATCGTCAGCGGCGCGGGGGCGATCTGCCTGGCCATGACATTCCGCTTTCTGATGGACGGGACCGGCGCCGGGATCCAGCACAATGTCGAACGGGTGCTGGGCGAAATTCCCGGCTTCCTCGGCATCTGGGCCTATTGGGCCGCAGGCTTCACCTCCATCGCCGCTCTGTCGATTGCCGGCGGCTCGATCATCGCCAATCTGGTCTTTGCCGATCCCGATCCGTCGATCGGCATTGCCACGGCGGTCGGGCTGCTGTGGTTGCTGGTGGCAGCCAATCTTGCCGGCACGCGATCGGCCGGGCGCGTGCAGGTGATATCGGTGCTGATCAAACTGATCCCGCTGGTGCTGGTTATCGGCGTCTTTGCCTGGGGCGCGGCAGGATCGCTGGAACTTCAGCCGATGGCGCCGATGCCGGTCACTTTCGATCACATTTCCGGCGCGGTTGCGCTGACGCTTTTTGCCCTGCTCGGATTTGAAGCGGCCAGCGTTCCGGTAAACAAGATACGCAATCCTTCGCGCAATATCCCGCTGGCCTTGATCGGCGGCACCTTGCTGGTGGTTTCATTGTATCTGCTGGCCAGCACCGGCATGGTGCGGATCATTGCATGGGAAGATATCGCCGCATCCGACGCGCCCTTTTCCGATCTGCTGGCGGGCATTTTCGGACCGGTGGCAGGCACACTGGTTGCCTTGTGCATTTTTGCCAGCGTAACGGGCTGCACCAATGGCCTGATCCTGGTGGGCGCGGAATGCAGCTATTCGATGGCGCTTCGGCGAGAAATGCCGCGGTCGCTGGCCATGACCAATTCGCGCGGCGTTGCCCATATCGGCGTTCTGCTCACGGGCGTGATTTCCACCGCACTGATCCTTGCCAATATGTCGCGCGGCCTGTCGGGCATGTTCACCTTCATGGTGCTGCTGACGAGTGGCGGGGTTCTGGTATTCTATCTGATGGCGGCGATTGCGGCGGTCAGGGAAAACCGCAAGGCGCGGCGATGGCCGGTTTTGGCGCTCGGCATCGCCTTCATCGGCTTTGCGACCTATGGCTCCGGTCTGGAAACCAGCCTGTGGGTGGGTGCCTTGCTCGCCCTTGGGGCAGCCGTTCGCTGGTTCAGCCGGCGCAGCCCGGCGGTGGACGGGGAATTGATGCCGTCGGTTCTGCCCGAACCCCCGCTCAAGGCAGAAATCTGACATCCGTTCCGGGGCGTTGCGGTGCTTACTGGGGCGTTAACCCCGTTTCCTCATCGTCGCATAGCCAAATCGCTGCATTCTGGCGTGGAATATGGAGGGCAATATGTTCAGTCTTTTGATCCTTGGCGCCGCCACTGCGCTGGTTGCCGAAGCCGATGCGCGAAACATGGATTATGTGAGCTGCATCTTTTCCGAGGCGCGGGCGGTTCCGGTGGAAGTGGACGACGATATTTTCGCGCGTCACTGGGAAGCAAGCTGCACCCAGGAAAGGCGCGCATTCGAAAGCGCATTCATCGAAGTGCATCTGGCGCGCGGCGACAGCCGGGAGGCGGCCGAGGCGCGCTGGTCGGGCTTGCAGCAGCGCGGGCTTGAGCGCCTGATCG
>JBGSLI010000544.1:0-8898 GCA_041740775.1 Alteraurantiacibacter sp.
CGCGGCTGGCGGCGGGGGCCTCCATCGCGCCGGGAACCGAGCCGCGGGCGTTGGCTTCTGCGGTGCGGATATTGTTGTCGTAACAGGCCAGCCGCGCGGTCGCATCGTCGATCTGCGCGCAATTGCGCAGGATGTTGAGCACGATTTCGTCGCTCACCTGTGCCGCAGCCGTTGTGCCGATCACGCAGAAGGGCAGGGCGGCGGCAATGACGAAAAGAGCACGGGGCGCGTTCATGGTGCGGTAAAACTCCTCTTCCCGCAAAAATGTCCGGGAGCGCGTGATGGCGCGGAAGGATTGTCTGTGCAAGGGGCTTGCGCCGCTCAGCGCGCGGGGCAGGGGGCGTTATGCCCCGTTGCCGCGCGGTTCAGCTATCGGCCTGCGCGGCATCGCCCACGGCCAGCACCCCGCGCTCGATCTGGTCGCGCTCCATGCTTTCGAAAAGCGCCTTGAAATTGCCTTCGCCAAAGCCCTCGTCGCCCTTGCGCTGGATGAATTCGAAGAACACCGGGCCGACCTGCGCCTGTGCGAAAATCTGCAACAGCAGTCGCGGCTGGCCGCCCTGCGTCGTCCCGTCGAGAAGGATACCGCGCATCTGCAGCGCCGCCTTATCTTCGCCGTGGCCGGGCAGGCGTTCGTCGAGCATGGCGTAATAGGTGGCGGGCGGGGCGGTCATGAACGGCACGCCGAAGGTCTTGAGACGGTCCCACGCTTGCACCAGATCATCGCAGATCAGCGCGATGTGCTGAATGCCCTCGCCGTTGAATTCGCGCAGGAACTCCTCGATCTGGCCCTTGCCGCCTTCACCCTCTTCGTTGAGCGGGATGCGGATCTTGCCATCCGGAGCAGTCAGCGCCTTGGAAGTGAGGCCGGTATATTCGCCCTTGATATCGAAGAAGCGGATTTCGCGGAAGTTGAACAGCGTTTCGTAATAATCGGCCCAATAGGCCATGCGCCCGGTATAGACATTGTGCGTCAGGTGATCGATCAATTTGAAGCCGGCGCCTTCGGGATGCTTTTGCGCGCCGGGCAGATAGGCGAAATCGATGTCATAGATCGACAGGCCCTTGCCGTCTGCATCCTCGTATCGGTCGATCAGATAGACGATCGCGCCGCCGATGCCGCGAATGGCGGGAATGCGCAATTCCATCGGGCCGGTGGCCACTTCGACCGGTTCGGCACCGCGCGCGAGCAGTTCGGCGTAGGCAGCGGCCGCATCCTTTACCCGGAAGCCCATGCCGCAGGCCGAAGGCCCGTGTTCGCGGGCAAAGAACCATGCCGCGCTTCGCGGTTCGTAATTGAGGATGAGGTTGATCTGCCCCTGCCGCCACAATTGCACATCCTTGGACCGGTGGTTGGCAACATGGGAAAAGCCCATCGCCCGAAAAACCGGTTCGATCGTGCCCCTTTCCGGCGCGCAGAATTCGACAAATTCAAAGCCGTCAAGGCCGATGGGGTTTTCGAAGAGGTCGGTCATGGTTTCAAATGTAACCTGTTTCACGGGATTCGGCAAGCCCGCGCCAGCTCTTTCCGGCGCTGTTCAGCCCGCTGCATAGAAAGTTTCACCTGTTCTGCCGCAAACCGCTTGAATCCGCGCTCTTCGTGTGATTCAAGCAGAGCATGAACAGCATGATGAATCGGCGGGAGGCGGTGCGCGAAAAACTGGTCAATGCGCTGGCGTTGCTGGTGCTGATCCTGATCGCGCTGTTGGCCTTCATGGGCCCCACCGGCCTGCTGGCGTGGAGCGATCACAACGCCAAGCTGGAAGAATATCACGCCCGTATCGCCACACTGGAGGAAGAACGCGCGGTGCTGGCCAACCGGGTCGATCTTCTCGATGCCGACAGGGTCGATCCCGATCTGGCCTCCGAACTCGTCCGCCGCGATCTCAACGTGGCGCACAGGGACGAATATGTGCTCGATCTGGAGCCGCTGCGCTGATCGTCGAATACTGGCTGGCCATCCGCCCCTTCACCATTGTGGCATGCAATCCAAAGCAAACTAACCAGCGCGGCGAAATTCGTATGCGCGGCGTTGCCAGCCCAGCGAATACCGGACTATAGGTGTTGGAATCTCATACCAAACGACACCCCGTGCGGGGTGCAATCAGGGGATATGCCTTGGCCAAAGCCTCCACTTCCGGGCCCGCGAAAAGCAAGCGGGCACCGGCAAACCGCAAGCCCGCAGCAAAACCGGCGCATGACGGGGACAATTTCCCTCTGCGCAGCCTGCAGGAGGCGCTGGAGAAGGATTTGCGGTTTGCGGCGAGCGAAGACCAACTGCTGCATTTCTACGAACAGATGCTGTTGATCCGCCGGTTCGAGGAAAAGGCCGGGCAGCTTTACGGCCTCGGCCTGATCGGCGGATTCTGCCACCTTTATATCGGCCAGGAAGCGGTGGCGATCGGCCTGCAATCGGCGCTCGACAACGATCGGGACAGCGTGATCACCGGCTATCGCGATCACGGCCATATGCTCGCCTATGGCATCGATCCCAAGCTCATCATGGCCGAACTGACAGGCCGCGCCGCCGGCATTTCCAGGGGCAAGGGCGGTTCGATGCACATGTTCAGCACCGAGCACAAATTCTACGGTGGCCACGGCATCGTGGGGGCGCAGGTTTCGCTGGGCGGGGGGCTGGCGCTGGCGCATCAGTATAATGACGATGGCGGGCTGTGTCTGGCCTATTTCGGCGATGGCGCGGCCAATCAGGGCCAGGTGTATGAAACCATGAACATGGCCGCTTTGTGGAAGCTGCCGATGGTGTTCGTGGTGGAAAACAACCAATATGCGATGGGCACGGCGGTGCGCCGTTCCTCCGCCGAAACCGAATTCCACCGACGCGGCGCCGCCTTCCGCATTCCCGGCATGGAGGTTGACGGCATGGATGTGCTGGCGGTGCGCCAGGCCGCCGAGGTTGCCTTTGCCCATGTGCGCGAAGGCAGGGGCCCGGTGCTGATGGAATGCAACACCTACCGCTATCGCGGGCATTCGATGTCCGATCCGGCAAAGTATCGCACGCGCGAGGAGGTGCAGGGCCAGCGCGAGAACAACGACCCGATCGAACGGGTGAAGAAGGACCTGGCTGCGGCCGGCGTGGAGGAGGACGGGTTGAAGCAGATCGACAAGGATATCCGCGCGATCGTTGCCGACGCCGCCGAGTTTGCCGAAAATTCGCCCGAGCCGGAGGCGCGCGAACTCTACACCGATGTGCTGGTGGGGGAGTATTGAGCGATGGCTATCGAACTGAAAATGCCCGCGCTTTCGCCCACCATGGAAGAAGGCACGCTGGCCCGCTGGCTGGTGAAGGAAGGCGACAGCGTTGCCGCCGGAGACGTGCTGGCCGAGATCGAGACCGACAAGGCGACGATGGAGTTTGAATCCATCGACGAAGGCACGGTGGGCAAAATTCTGGTGGCCGAGGGCAGCGAGAACGTGAAGGTCGGCACCGTCATCGCGGTGCTGCTGGGCGAGGGGGAGGATGCCAGTTCGGCAAGTGCCCCCGCGCAGGCAGGGACCTCAGGCGATGATGCGCAACCGCAGGAAGCTCCCTCCTCCGCAATGGCGCAGGATTCGGGCGAACCTGAATCCAGCAAGCCGCAGCCCGCCGCGCGGGCCGACGATCCGGCAATTCCCGCAGGCACCAATCTGGTAAAGCTGACCGTGCGCGAGGCGCTGCGCGATGCCATGGCCGAAGAAATGCGGCTGGACAGTCGCGTCTTCGTGATGGGCGAGGAAGTTGCCGAATATCAGGGCGCCTACAAGGTGACGCAGGGGCTTTTGGAAGAATTCGGTCCCAAGCGGGTGATCGATACGCCGATTACCGAATACGGCTTTGCCGGGATCGGCACCGGCGCGGCGATGGGCGGCCTGCGCCCGATTGTGGAATTCATGACCTTCAATTTCGCCATGCAGGCGATCGATCACATCATCAATTCGGCGGCGAAAACCAATTACATGTCGGGCGGGCAGATGCGCTGCCCGGTGGTGTTTCGCGGCCCCAACGGCGCCGCCAGCCGGGTGGGCGCGCAGCACAGCCAGAATTACGGGCCGTGGTATGCAAGCGTGCCCGGACTGATCGTGATCGCGCCTTATGATGCGCAGGATGCCAAGGGGCTGCTGAAGGCGGCCATCCGCAGCGATGATCCGGTAGTGTTTCTCGAAAACGAACTGGTTTACGGCCAGAGCTTCGAAGTCGCGCAGCTTGACGATCACGTGCTGCCGATCGGCAAGGCGCGGATCATGCGCGAGGGAACAGATGTCACCATCGTTTCCTACTCCATCGCCGTTGGCATCGCGCTGAAGGCGGCGGAGGAACTGGCCGGTCAGGGCATCGAGGCCGAGGTGATCGACCTGCGCACCCTGCGCCCGCTCGACAAGGAGGCGATCCTCACCTCATTGGCCAAGACCAACCGGGTGGTGATCGCCGAAGAAGGCTGGCCCACCTGCTCGATCGCTTCGGAAGTGGTGGCAATCTGCATGGAGGACGGCTTCGATGATCTCGATGCGCCGGTGCTGCGCGTGTGCAACGAAGATGTGCCGCTGCCCTATGCTGCCAATCTGGAAAAGCTGGCGTTGATCGACAAGGATCGCGTCGTCGCCGCCTGCCGCAAGGTCTGCTACGCCGATTAGCGCGCGGATCGGGGCGCGTCCTGGCCGGACGCGACCTATCGCAGGCGCTTGACGTAAAGGCCCTTGTCTTCGCGGCGCTCCACCTGGAAGTTGTCGATCGCCTCGAACAGATCGGACAGGCGCTTGAAGCCGAAATTGCGGGCGTCAAAACTCGATCGATTGCCCGCGATCTTGCCGACTTCGCCCATCGTCGCATAGCCGTTCTCGTCGCGCTTTGCCGCTTTCCACGCCTCGCCCAGCAGATCGATCACTTCCTGATCGATCTGGTTGGCATTGGCGGGCTTTTCGTCGCCGGACTTGGTGCGGATCAATTGATCCACATCGATATAGCGGGTGCAGACCGAACGGAATGCCTCGGGCGCCTTTTCGCTACCGAAGCCGTAAACGATCATCCCGTCCTGCCGCAGACGGGTAACCAGCGGGGTGAAATCGCTGTCCGAACTCATGATCCCGAACCCGTCCACCTTGCCCGCGTTGAGCAGATCGATGGCATCGATGGCCATCGCGATATCGGTGGCGTTCTTGCCTTTGGTCAGATCGAACTGCTGCATCGGCTGGATACCGAAACGGTGGGTAATCCGGTTCCAGTTGGCCAGCGCAGGCTTGGCCCAATTGCCATAGGCACGGCGGACATTCACCTGCCCCAGTTCGGCCAGCACGGTCAGCACCGGATCGATACCGGCATGGCTGGCGTTATCGGCATCGATCAGCAGGGCGATGTTCTTGAGGTTTTGATCGGACATGTAATCAGGATGGCGAAGGGGGCTGACTAAGGCAAGGCCGAGCATCAGCGCCCATCGTGAAACCCGATGATCCGGGCTTGCCACCCTTCACCCCGGTCTGCCAGTGGTGGCATCCCGCACAGGAGATTGCATGAAATCCGCATACGGCACGCGCCCCCTGCTCTGGCTGGTTCTGGCCTTGCCCGGAGGATGGATGCTCTCCCGCTGGGCCTTAACCCCCGCTGATTATGGCTACGGCCACGCCATCGGCGATAGCGGGGACTGGGCGGCATGGCTGCTGATGCTGACGCTTGCGGTAACGCCGGTGCGCCTGCTGTTCGGAAGGCACAGGTGGGCGCAATGGCTGATGCGGCGGCGGCGTGATCTTGGGGTGGCCAGTTTTGCCTATGCCGCCGGGCACACGATCATCTATCTTGTCGACAAGGCATCTGTTGCCACCATTCTTGCCGAATTGGTTGAGCCGCAATATCTCACCGGCTGGCTGGCCCTCGCGCTCTTCCTGCCGCTGTCCCTCACCTCGAATGACATTTCGGTGCGCTGGCTGAAGCGATCGTGGAAGCGGCTTCACCGGCTGGTCTATCCGGCCGCCATCCTTGCCTTCGCGCACTGGGCGCTAACTGCCTTCGATCCGATGACGGCCTATATCCACATCGGGATACTGGCCGCCATCGAGATCGTCCGGCTATGGCTGCAACGCGTCAGAGCGTGACGTATTGGCGGTAACGCGCGACTTCGGCTTCATCGACATATTTGCCGATCTCGCGGTCGAATTCGGCCATGTCGTCGTAAGGCATGTATTCCTCGAATTCGTGAACCATCCGGCCATCGATGCCGGGAATCAGTTCGAGTTCTTCGGTGGTGGCGCTGTTGAGGTTGACCGGCACGAATACCTTTGCGCGCACGGCGGCGGCCGCTTCTGCGGAAAGCGCGCCCGTCAGCACGGCGTTGAAATCCGTCACGCTGGCGTAGGGTTGACCCGCGACGATCGCTGTTGCCAGTTCCGGAGTCACGCCCGCAACGCCGCCAAGTTCTTCGGCGGTGGCGGTGGAGGCGTCCAGAACGCCTGACGTTGCGGCTGCGCCTTCATCGGGCGGGGGTGCATCGGCGGTTTCGGCCACTTCGGCGGCTTCTTCCGAACAGGCGGACAGCGCCAGAGCGGTGCCTGCGAGGGCGAGGGTAATGGCAATCTTGCGCATAGGGATCACTTTCGTTGTTGGATGGGAATTTTCGCGAATCGTTCGCAATAATGTGGAATGATGGGGCGATCAGTTCAACCCCGATAGCAATCAGGCAGGACTGTCAGGCAGGCGCAAACTCTCCGGTGGTCTCGTCCAGCAGGTGCAGCACACCATCCGAAATCGCGAAATAGGCACCGCGCAGCGCCAGCCTGCCTGCCGCTTCCTTGTGCTGCACGCAGGGGAAGGTGCGCAGATTGGCCAGGCTCACCTTCACCGCCGCCTGTTCCATCGCCCTCTCGGCGGGGCGGCCGGTGGTGCCCATCTGTGCCGCGATGGGTTCGCGCACCGTATCCAGCATGTCGATCCAGCGCGCCACGAAGCCGCCTTCGCCGGGCAGGCTGCCGTGCAGATCCTGCGTCAGCGCGGCCTGGCAGCCGCCGCACATGCCGTGGCCCAGCACCACCACTTCGTGCACCTTGAGGAACTGCACCGCAAATTCCAGCGCGGCGGAAACGCCGTGGCGGCCAGGCGATGTCTCGAACGGTGGCACCAGCGCGGCGACGTTGCGGACGACGAAAATCTCGCCCGGGTCGACATCGAAGATCTGCGCCGGGTCCACCCGGCTGTCCGAACAGGCGATCACCATCACCTGCGGCGACTGGCCTTCGCGCAGTTGTTCCCAGCGCCCGCGCTGTTCGTGCCAGTCACCCGCGCGGAAACGCGCATAGCCCTCCACCATGTCGGCAAATGTCTTCATGCCCGCTTCGCTGGCGCGAATTTTCGGATTCGGCAAGGGCTGAGGGGCCATGCGGGTTGCCCGCGCGGGGGGAGGACACTAAGTGGAGCGGCGATGAACGATCTTTCCTCCGTGCCCGCCCCTGACGATCAAAGCCCTGCAAAGCAGCGCAAGCCGGACTGGATTCGCGTGAAGGCGCCCACCAGCAAAGGCTATCACGAAACCAGGCGGCTGATGCGCGATCTGGGCCTCAATACCGTGTGCGAGGAGGCCGCCTGTCCGAATATCGGCGAATGCTGGACCAAGAAACACGCCACGGTGATGATCCTGGGCGATGTTTGCACCCGCGCCTGCGCCTTCTGCAACGTCAAGACCGGGATGCCGCGCATCGTCGATCCGCTGGAGCCGGAAAATGTCGCGGTGGCGGCGGGCAAGATGGGGCTGGAGCACATCGTCATCACCAGCGTCGACCGGGACGATCTGCCCGATGGCGGCGCGGGGCAGTTCGTGAAGGTGATCAAGGCCCTGCGGCGCGAAACGCCCGGCACCACGATCGAAATCCTCACGCCCGATTTCCGCGGCAAGATGCGCGCGGCGGTGGAGGCGATTTGCGAAGCCGGGCCGGACGTTTACAACCACAATCTCGAAACCGTGCCGCGCCTTTATCCCACCATCCGCCCCGGCGCGCGCTATTACGCGTCGCTGCGGCTGCTGGAAGAGGTGAAGCGCCACGATCCGCTGATCTTCACCAAATCGGGGATCATGCTGGGGCTGGGCGAACAGCGGCTGGAAGTGCATCAGGTGATGGATGACATGCGCTGTGCCGATGTCGATTTCATCACCATGGGCCAATATCTGCGGCCCACGCCCAAACACGTGGCGGTGGCCGAATTCGTCCCCCCCAAGGCGTTTGATGCCTATGGATCGATCGCGCGGGCCAAGGGCTTTCTGCAGGTGGCGGCCACCCCGCTCACCCGTTCCAGCTATCACGCGGGCGAGGATTTCGCGCAGATGCGCGCCGCGCGCGAAGCAAAGCTTGCCAAGCAGAAAAGCTGATGCCTTCGATCCGCGAGACCCGGCAGCTCCCCTACAGCGCGGAGCAGATGTTCGACCTTGTCGCCGATGTCGACAGATATCCTGAATTCCTGCCGTGGGTGGTGGCTACGCGGGTGCGGCACGACAGCGACAGCGAGATGACCGCCGACATGCTGGTGGGGTTCAAGGCGCTGCGCGAGAAATTCACTTCCAAGGTGGTGAAGCACCGGCCGGACATGATCTGCGTCCATTATGTCGACGGGCCGCTGCGTGATCTCGACAACAACTGGACCTTCCGCAATTGCGGGGAAAACTGCTGCGAGATCGAATTTGCGGTGGATTTCACCTTCAAGAACATGATGTTCGAGGCGCTGGCGGGCCAGTATATCGACCGCGCCTTCCGCAAGATGGTGTCTGCCTTCGAAGAACGGGCGCGGGTGCTTTACGGCAGCAGCAGTTCCAGCGCGCAAAGCGTGGCCTGACGGCGCACCCCGGCGCGGGTTTGGTTTTCGAACCGGCGTTCGTCGGCCTCTGGCTGTTCCTCGCCGCGAATCGCGCGGGCAAACACCACCGTGCC